>NZ_DATFIP010000007.1:0-71360 GCF_035270045.1 Salibaculum sp. | reverse complement strand
TCAGCCAAGAAGAAGTGGCGAAAGATCAACGGGCCAAACCGTCTGCCCGAGGTCATCGAAGGGGTTGAGTTCAAAGACGGCATCAAGCAACTTCAAACTGCCGCCTGACCAAGGCCGTCACCAACTTTTGCGCATAGCTCTACCGCGCCGGCGCGGGAAACAAGGGTGTGGCAGATACGAGTGTTGATCACCTGCACCGCCAAGGCAATCGCTTTTCATAAGCGCGAATATCCAGGGTAGATGGGATGGTTGCCGCCCTCCCCAGACGGTATCGCGATGTGCCAAGATCGTGGTGTTCAAAGCCACGCAACGGAGAGGACGGCGACATGAAAGATATGATAATCAGGGTAGACTTGGCAAAACGTGTTTTCCAACTCCACGGAGCGACGACGGTGGGGGATGTGGTGTTTCGCAAGAAGCCGACGCCTTGCGCAAGACCTCGTTGGCCTGCTTGAGCTCTCGGTTCTCTCGTTGCAATGCTTTGAGTTCTTCCCGCTCCGACTGCGTCAGGCCATCACGATCACCGTCTTCGATGGCCTGCTTGTTGACCCAATCGCGCAATGTGGCGCTACTGCATCCGAACTTCTCCGCGATGGAGGCCACTGCCTGCGACCGCGATTTGTAATCCGCTTCGTTCTCCAGAACCATGCGCACCGCGCGCGCACGTACCTCGGTCGAAAAACGGCTCTCTGCGTTTCCTTTGGTCATAGCTTACCTTTCGAGCTTTTTGCTCTCCGGTAAACCCGGTCGGGTTCAGCATGACCTACGACCGAGGATTCGAGATGGCGTGCCACCCCGAATTCGCCCGACGGGTGAAGATCGACCTTTGGTTCTGCGATCCTCATGCGCCCTGGCAGCGTGGCTCCAACGAGAACACCAGTGGCCTGCTGCGCCAGTTCATGCCCAAGAGGACCGATCTCGGGAACGTGAGCCAGACCTGGCTCAACGATGTCGCAGCCCTGATGAACAACCGCCCGAGGAAAACCCTCGGGTGGCGAACTCCCGCAGAAGCCATGGCCGAAGAAATCGCGACCGTCAAATCAACCATTGCACTTGATGTTTAAGCCTAGTTATTATCTGATCAAATGAGGGTAAGATCAATGACTGAGCAGGCAATCGAACCAGACACGGCGACCGATACGGGTGCCGGCGGGCCGCCAAAGGCTGTAAAACGCCGCCCGGGCCGCAACACGATCCGCCGGATCCGCTGCGCCGGCGTTATGGACGGGTTGGTCGCCGGCCTGAACGACAGGAGTGTGGTCTTCGATCTTGGCGCGAATGTCGGCAAGGTGACTGCGAGCCTTGCGCATACAGGCGCGCGCATCATGAGCTTCGAGCCCGACGAGATCGCCTTTGCCGAACTGGAGAAGCGAGCGCATCCCTTCCCGAACGTCGTTCTGCACAACGCCGCCGTCGGCGTGTCTGACGGTTCGGCGACGCTCTTCCGGTCAAACAAGTTCGAGAGCAAAGGGGTCGGCGCGACCGTGTCGAGCACAGTTATGTTCGGTAAAAAGGGCTCTGTGGCCGAGAACGCGATCACGGTGCGCCAGCTGGCCCTCGTGCCGATCCTAGAACGCGAGATAGCAACGCACGGACGCATCGACTTCCTTAAGATGGACGTCGAGGGCAGTGAACTCACGATCCTGCCCGCGCTCGTCGAGGCCGGGCTTCTCGACCGGATCCGCTACATCGCCGTCGAGACGCATGAGCGGAAATTCCCCGGAGCGCGCCGCGATTTCAAGGCGCTGCGCCGCTCGATCACGAGGCGCTACGACAAACGTCACGTCAATCTCGACTGGGTTTAGCCGATGGGAGAAAGCTACCAATCTTGCCCGGCAAGGCACCAGGAACGGACGCCGGACACCGAAAGGAGTATGCCGTGAACGACGGACTGACCGCGGCGAAGGATCTGCCGCCAGTTCAGCAGAACAAAACGCTTGCCGGTTTCCTCGACAGGCTCGGCGGCCGTATTGCCAAGGGCGGCACCGGGGTGGAGGTCGGCACCCATCGAGGCCAAACCGCGGTGACGCTGATCGCGCAGCTGGCCCCTGCGCACGTGACGTTGGTGGACCCCTGGCAAAACGACCCCACGTTCAGCGCGCGCGCTTTCGCCAAGAAGGCAGGCGACGCCGAACTAGCCGAGGCCGAGGCCAGCGTTCGCGCCGTCTTCGGGCAGCGGCCGAATGTCGACATCCTGAAGGCGGCCTCTGGCGATGCACTTGCACGGATGGCCGAGACCTCGCTCGACTGGCTTCATCTCGACGGCTGCAAGTACTACCCCGAGCTTCTGGCGGACCTGGAATGCGCCGTCGCGCTTCTCAGGCCGGGCGGGGTGATCATCGGCGCGGGTCTCGACTGGGCGCCGCAGCTGGGCTATCCGGTGCGCGCCGCGCTAGAGGCTCTCTCCGACCGGCTCAGCCGGCGCCCGGTACTGATAGAGGACGGCGAGTTCTTTGCCTTGACGTTACCGGAGACGGCCGAACTGGCTCCGCGACCGACGCAAGAGCGCTTCCTGGTCGTCTCAACGATGAAGAACGAGGCGCCCTTCATCCTCGAATGGGTGGCGCATTACCGGGCACTTGGTTTCACCGATTTCCTGATCTACACCAACGATTGCGACGACACAACCGTCCCGCTTCTGGACCGCCTGACAGAGCGCGGGATCGTGCGGCACGAGCCGAACGCGGTGTTGCGACGCGGGCCCCACAAGAGCGCGCTGAAATACGCGCAGGACCATTGGCTAGTCGCCGAAGCGGACTGGGTGCTGATCTGCGACGTGGACGAATTTCTCAACCTTCGGCGCCACGACACGATCCAGTCCTACCTTGGCAGCCTGCCGGACGACACCGACATGGTGACTTTCCCCTGGCAGGTGTTCGGCTGCGACGGCGTCGTCGAGTTCCGCGACGCGCCCGTGACCCGCCAGTTCCGCCGCTGCGAGGCCGCGCCGCGCGACGGCGGTAGCGCTATGCGCGACATCAAGACGATTTTCCGCCGACCCGGCGAGATTGATCGCTTCGGCCTGCACCGCCCGCGCTTCACGGATAATCAGGCCAGCGGCTTCGTCTGGCGCACGCCCGACGGAACCAACATCTCCGGCGAGATGAACACCACGCCGAAGGCGCGGATGGACTGGGCCGGCGCGGATGGCCAAGCCTACATGAACCACTACCCGATCCGCGCGATGCAGTCCTACCTGGTCAAGAAGCTGCGCGGGCGCGCCAACCACATCAACCACGATCTGGGCGAAGACTATTTCCGGCGCTGGAACCTCAACGATGACGACGATCCCAGCATCGCGAGGTTCGACCCGGCCGTGCAGGCCGCCCATGCCGAACTCGTCGCCGACCCCGAAACCGCGCGCCTGCACCGCGAAGGCGTCGCGCAGATGCAGGACCGGATCGCGTGGCTCATGGAAGAGCCCGCCTATCGGGAACTCTTCGCCAAGATCACCGGGCGGGTCGATCCCAAGCGCAAACCCACCAAGCGCGACCGGGTGCGCCGCAAGATGCTGGCAAAGCTGCCGCGGCAGGGGCATGGTGCCGAGATCGGCGTCTGGGAGGGGCGGTTTTCCCATGAAATCCTGGACGTGGCCGAACCGCAGGTGCTGCACCTGATCGATCCCTGGGAATACCTGCCCGAGTTCACCAACGTCCCCTTCGGCCGCAAGCGCAATGCCAAGCGTATGGGCTCGATGTACGCGCAGGTGCGCGCAGCCTTCGCCAGCGATCCGCGCGTGAGGGTGCATCGCGCGACCTCGGAAGAGGTACTTTCGGGGAAGGCGGATGACAGTTTAGACTGGGTCTACATAGACGGAAACCCGAACGAGCCGTTCTTTTCAAGAGACTTGGAACTCGCGCTCCGTAAGGTGCGGCCGGGCGGAGTAATCGCCGGAGACGACTACTACTGGAACAAGGACAAGGGCGCCCCGATCAAGACCGCCGTCGATGCCTTCGTGGCCGGCCTGGGCAAGAAGGGCTGCAGTTTCGAACTGATCGGCCAGCAGTTCCTGATCACGCTGAAATCCGGTGACTGAGAGCGGCGCTAAAGCGGCCTGAACAGGGGCCGGAACAGGGGAAGGCGAAGCGGCATGAGCCAGATTTCCGAACAGACACCGCAGACCGACACGGCCCGTGGGCGCCCGGCGCCGCGCAAAAAGCGGCTGCTCTGGCTCGCGAATGCGCTGGATCTCGGCCGCGCGGTCCACATTGTCGATGTCGGCGCCAATCCGACGCATCCGCCGCCCTACCAGTTTCTCGTGGACAGCGGTCGCGCGCATGTCTGGGGCTTTGAACCGAACGAGACCGCCTTCGAGAAGCTGCAACAAGACGACTTGCCGAACCGGACAATCCTCAACAAGGCGGTGGGCCGGCCCGGCCCGGCCACCTTCTACGCGCACCACATATCTAACCTCTCCTCGCTCTTCCCGATCCGGGCGCCGAGTGCGAAGTTTCTCGGCAAGGCGTTTTGGACGAAGCGCAAGGTCACTGAGGTATCGGTCGAACTGGTGGGGCTGGACGAGCTTGGCGAGATGCCGCCGCCCGACGTGCTGAAGATGGATCTGCAGGGCGGCGAGCTCGGCGTGCTCGAAGGCGGCCGCGACAAGCTTTCGCAGGCGATGGCCGTGGTCTGTGAGGCCCGCTTCTACCGCATGTACGAGGGCGAGCCGATGTGGGCGGAGGTCGATCAGGAGCTGCGCCAACAGGGGTTTGTGCTGCACAAGATCATGCATGCCAAGAAGGTGACCCTCGACCAGTCGCAAAAGGAGAGGCTGAAGGGCATGGGGTTGAAGTCGCAGATGTTGGACGGCGACGCCGCCTATATCCGATGCCTCGAGGACCCGTCGGCGGTCGAGACACGGCAGTGGAAAGTGCTGGCGCTGACCGCCGCCTCGGTCCTCGAAAGCCACGACCTCTGTCTTTATTGCTTGGACGAGCTGGTGCGCCGCGGCGCCGTGCCGAAGATCGCGCCGAAACGCTACGCCGACCTTCTTCTGGGGAGTGAAGAAACGTGACTGGAGACAAGCTGCGCGTCGTCGCCGTGACCTGCGCGAAGAACGAAGGGCCGTTCATCCTGGAATGGATCGCCTATCACCGGCTGATCGGTTTCACCGACATCGTGACGTTCACCAATGACTGCGACGATGGCACCGACGACCTGCTCGACCGGCTCGACGAGATGGGGCTGATCCGTCACCTGCCAAACCCGCGGATACTGAACGACAAGCTGCGCTTCCAGGCGGCGGCGCTGCGCTATGCCTCGGAGCTGCGCGAGGTGCGCAACGCCGACTGGCGTCTGTCCTTCGACTCCGACGAGTTCGTCAACGTCACGCTGGGCAACGGGCACGTGGAGGATCTCGTAGCCAACAGCCCGGACGCGCAGCTGATCTCGATCTGCCAGCTCCAGTTCGGTTGCGCGCACCGCGACGCCTACGAGCGGGGGCTCAGCATCGAGCAGTTCACTCTGCACCAGAGCCACACCCCCGCTGAAGGCACCAAACAGCGCCGCGATCTCGAGCGCGGGCTCAAGACTTTCATACGGGCCGACGCGCCGGTGGTGCAGTGGAACAACCACCTAGCCGATTTAGATCCTTTCCGGATGCAGGACACGCTCTGGGTGTATGGACAGAACCGCCGCGCGCCCGAGATCGTGTATCAGGGCAACAGCAAGTCGCTGCCGGCCGAGGGCTGCTACGAGGTGGGCCAGCTGAACCACTACGCGACCCGCTCGCGCGAGAGCTTTCTGGCGCAGTCCTACCGTGGCAACGCGGTCAAGCCGCACACCCAGGCTGACGTGAAGTACTGGAAGCGCTACAACCACAACGCCGAATGCGGCAGCGAGATCACCCGCTATGTCCCCGCGCTGCGCGCGCTGCTGGACGAGTGGCTGTCGGATGCTGAACTCCGGCGGCGGCAGGATGTCTGCGAGGCGCGTCACCGGACCCTTATCGAAAAACTCAAGGCGGATCCGGATTACCGCCGGCTATATGACCGCGTCACGCGGCTCGATCAGGCCCAGCAGGCCGAAAAGGAGCCTGCGGAATGACGCCCAAAGTCTTTCAGATCGGCATGAACAAGACCGGCACGCGGTCAATCTTTATGCTTTTTAAGCGCAGCGGCTACAAATCCATCCACTGGGACAAGGGTCACCTGGCAGAGGACATCGCGCGGAAATACGAAACCGGCGAAAGGCCCCTGGCAGACTGGGACGACACCGTGCTCTTCAGCGACATGGAGTCGGTGCACAAGGACAACGCGCCGATCGAGGGCTACGCCTATTTCGCCTACCTCGAGGAGCATTATCCCGACGCCAAGTTCATCCTCAACACGCGCGACGTCAACGCGTGGCTCGCCAGCCGGATGCTGCATCGAGAGGGCAAGTATTTTCGCTACTTCGTGCGGCACTACGGCTCCAACGATCCGATCGAAATCATGCGGCGCTGGAAGCAAAGTTGGGAAGAACACCACGAAAAGGTCCGCGCCCATTTCGCGGACAAGCCCGGCAAGCTGGTCGAGTTCAAGCTCGGCGTCGACGATGGCGAAAAGCTCAGGGCTTTCTTCGCTCCCGAAATCCAACTCAATCTCGCGCACTGGGGCAATGAGACCAAGCGCATCCGGCGGCGCGCAAGGCGCCCGCCGGGTGACCGGCCGTCCACCAGCTTGTACGAAAGGTCTTTATAGATGCTCGCTCATGGTTTCCTCTTCAGAACCGTTGACACGTCAGAGCATGAAATTCATTATCTCTTTTATCGAATAGAGTCCTCCGGGGGTCGCGGATCCGTGCCTGTTCGCGCAATGACCGCTTCGCCCATAAATCCGTATCAATCTGGTGTCAGGACTGATGGTTCATCCGCTGAAATTTCGTGAGATAGTCGGGGTGTCACGCAACGACATCACCATGATTGAGGCTGTGGGCACGGGCGCAACGGATGGCAAACAAGCGGCCACGCTCTATTTCACAGCAGGCAGCGACAGCGCCCGTGTGGCGGTGGCAAACACGACTGAGGAACGCGCCCGTTTCACGATCGGCGGCGGCCTCGTGCTCCGCGTCGTGCGGCCCGTGGCCGAGCCCGTCGCGGCGTGGTTCGGCAACGAACTGGTCGAACTCGAGCCAACCGCGCCGGAGACCGACCGGTTCGCGGGCCACAAGGTCATCGCGGCCCAGCGCAACGGCGAAGATGCGGCATCGATTATCGAGTGGCTGGCCTATCACCGCGACACGCAGGGTATGACCGCGGCCGTGATACTGGATCGGACCGCTCCGGGCGAGGAAGGAATTGGTGGCGACCTGAAGGCGCGGCTCGCGGCGATGGATACCCCGCCGCTTGTTACCTTCCTGCGCAGTCACCTTCCTCTGGGGAAACCGGAACTTCCCGCCGAGTCACACCCGTATTGCGCGCCCGATGCGCCCGGCAAGGAGCGCATGGATCTCCCGCCGGCCGATCCGTGGCGCTCGCCCCTCCTCGAGATGACCGTTTTCGAGATATTGCGCGAGCGTTTCTTGGGACGCGCGACAGCGGTGGCTAGTCTCGAGGTCAACGACCTCGTCGTCGCGGAGGGTTCGACCACGGTTTTCGAAAAGGCTGCCCAAGCGCCCAACGGTGTGATCGATCTGCTGGGCACGCCGTGCTATCCGTGGCGGCTCCGGCCCAATGCGACCGCGCGCTTTGCCGATCATACCTGCGTGCAGTTCGACGGGCGAAGGGGAAAACGCCGCTGGTGCATCGTGCCGGCGAGGGCACCGGAAAATGCCGTATGGCGTCTGGCACGGGTCGGCCATGCGCGGGCCGACCCCACGCGCAGCGCGCGCTTTTTCAGCTTCATGGGGCTTCGTCATTCCCCCGACGCGGTTGCGCAGATCGTGCCGAAAACCGCGCTGATCGAGAATGATGAGCTGCTTGACCTTTCTCGATCACATTTCGGCCACAAACCCGTCCGGGTTCCCAAGGTGAAAGTGAAGCCGGTTCCCGCAGGACGGGGACGCCGGACGATCGTCACGACAATGAAGAACGAGGGTCCGTTCATCCTCGAGTGGCTTGCTCACCACCGTGCGATCGGTGTCGACGATTTCCTTATCTATACCAACGATTGCACCGACGGTACGGACGATATGCTGCGTATCCTGCAGGACAGGGGGCTGGTTCAGCATCGCGAAAACCCCTACCGCCAGTCGGGGATGAAGCCCCAGCACGCCGCCCTCGCGGCCGCTCAGGACGAACCAATGGTTGACGCCGCGAAATGGCTGGTCTGTATCGACGTCGACGAATTCATCAACGTGAAATGTGGCGACGGTTCATTGGATGCCCTTTTTGCCGCGGTACCTGACGCCAACATGATATCGATGACGTGGCGCCTTTTCGGCAATTCTGATGTCGGTCAATACGTCGATGTCCCCGTCGTGCGTCAATTCACGTGTTGCGCGCCCGAGCTAACGCGCAAGCCGCATGTGGCCTGGGGTTTCAAGACGCTGTTCCAGAACCGCGGCATTTTCAAAAAGATGGGCGTACATCGGCCCAAGGGCCTGCAGCCGTCACTCCTCAACGAAATAAATTGGGTCAACGGTTCGGGTCAAGCCATGCCGCGTTCGATGTATCGCAATGCGTGGCGCTCCACGCTAAATACCGTCGGCTATGACCTGGTGCAGTTGAACCATTACGCGGTTCGCTCGGCCGAGAGCTTCCTTGTAAAGCGCGACCGAGGGCGCGTGAACCACGTGGATCGCGACCAGGGCCTGGCTTACTGGTTTCGGATGAACAACAACGCAGCGACTGACCGGTCGATTCAGCGAGGTCTGTCCGCTCTCGAGGCCGAGCTTGCTCGACTCAAGGCCGACTCCGAAATCGCCGAGGCACATGAGACATGCGTCGCATGCCACCGTGTAAAGATCGACGAGCTTCTCAACACCAAAAAGTTTGGGACGTTCTACGAGGAACTAACGGGTGCGCGGCTGCAGCGATTGTCGTTGATGCATCGTCATTTCGGGACCAACGTGTTCCTGACAGGTCCGAATTGCGTTCCCGATGAGGTCATCCAGCGAGATTTGGAGGAAGACTTCTTCTTCACTGTCCCGATGAATGAGGCCGTTCACGGCTAACGCCTGCTCTGACCGGGTTGAAGAAAACACGGGGCCCCGCTATACATTTTATGGTTGTCTGCCTGCAAAAAACCAACCGGAACTGCCTTAGCCGCAGTGCTCAGCAAATCCAGCGCATAGCGGTCAACGGACCGAAAGCAGATCACCCGCAGCGACCAGTCGGGCTGCATCCAGACGGCCGCCGCGATCTGGGCCATGCGGGTGCGGCGGAAATTGCCGGGGGCGAAGGCCGCGGGCGCCATGTCCACGGGGCACAGTTTGGCGATGACCTCGCGCGCGGCGGGGCCATACACGGCAAAGAGGCTGCGCGCGTCCGAGACATCGACGGCCAGGTAATGCTGCCCGGACAGCGCCGCGTCGATCCGGGCGATGGCCCCGGACACCGCATCATGCGGGACCAGCACCAGCAGTTCGTCGGGTGACATCCACAGCAGCCCGGTTCCGCCATCGACATTTGCCCGCCCGGACCCGGGCAGGCCCTGCCCCGTGATTTCCGTGCAGACATCACGCAGCTTGGTCGAGGCCAGGTTGCCGCGCAGCGTGATCATCCCCTGCGGTCCCAGGACGCGCACCGTGGTCGGGTTTGCGGCTGTCTCAGGCATTCTGCTTCTCTCCCTCCGGATCATGGAAGACCGTGCTGACGATCTTGGCGGGCACCTCTGTGCCATCGGTGCGCACGAAAGTGACGGTCTGGCCCATCCGCTCCGGTCCCTTGTGGACAAGGCCCATGGCGATGCCGCGGCCAAGCGTCGGCGAATGGTAGGTCGAGGTCACGCGCCCTTCGGTGTTGCGCTGACCGTTGGCATTGGTGCCCGGCGCGGCGGCGTAGGCTCCGTCAGGCAGGACCGAGCCGTCGAGGGTTTCCAGCCCCACAAGCTGCCAGCGGTCGGGGTTGGCCATGTGGCTACGCTCCTGCGCGCGCTTTCCGATGTAGTCGTCCTTCTTCTTGGAAATCGCCCAGTGCAGCCCGAGGTCCTGCGGGATCACCGTGCCATCCGTCTCGTCGCCGATCATGATGAAGCCCTTTTCGGCGCGCATGATGTGCAGGCATTCGGTGCCATAGGGCATCGCGCCGAACTCTCGCCCCGCCGCGTGCAGCGCCTCCCACAGGGCCAGGCCCTGCCCGGCGGGCACGGCGATTTCATAGCTCAACTCGCCCGAGAAGGAGATCCGGAAGACCCGCGCGTCGAACCCGCCGATCTTGCCTTCGGTCCAGCCCATGAAGGTCAGCGCCTCACCCGACAGGTCGATGTCGGAGCCCAGCTTTTCCAGCACCTTGCGGGCATTGGGGCCGACCACGGCGATCTGGGCGTATTGCTCGGTCAGGTTGGCGACATGGACCTTCCAGTCCCACCATTCGGTCTGGAGCCATTCCTCCATGTGGGCGTGGACGCTGTCGGCCCCGCCCGAGGTGGTGTGGCACAGGAAGGTCTCTTCATCGAGCCGCGCGACGACGCCGTCATCGCTCAGAAAGCCATTCTCGGAACACATCAGGCCATAGCGGCAGCGGCCCACCTTCAGCGTGCTCATCATGTTGGTATAGAGCATGTCCATGAACTTGCCCGCATCCGGCCCCTTGACGACGATCTTGCCCAGGGTCGAGGCATCGAGCAGCCCGAGGTTCTGCCGGGCATTCGTCACCTCGCGCATGACCGCGTCGTGCTTGGTTTCTCCGTCGCGGGGATAGCAGTAAGGCCGCCGCCAATGGCCCACGGGCTCCCAGGCGGCGCCGTTTTCCTCGTGCCAGCCGTGCAGGGGCGTGCGCCGCAGCGGCTGGAATATCTCGCCGCGCGCCTCGCCCGCGATCGCGCCCATGGAGATGGGTGTGTAAGGCGGGCGGAAGGTTGTCGTGCCGGTGGCCGGGATCGGTTGACCCAACGCATCAGACAGCACCGCCAAGCCGTTGATATTGCTTAGCTTACCTTGATCCGTTGCCATGCCCAGGGTGGTATAGCGCTTGGTGTGCTCGACCGATTCATAGCCCTCTTGCGCAGCCAATTGCACGTCGGCGACCTTGACGTCGTTCTGGTAGTCCAGCCACATCTTGGCGCGCAGCTTGTAGCTAGCGCCCTGCGGCATCATCCAGACCGGCTGCATCGGGCTTTCCTCGGGGGCGTCGCCCCGCGGTGCATCGCCCGGCTTGCCCCTGGCCCCGGCGGCCTTGGCCGCCGCCGCGCCGGCGTCATGCGCGTTGGCCAGTGCATCTCGGGTGCTCATGGCGCCATGGGCGGTCCCGGCGGTGATCACGAACGCCTCGCCCCGCGCGCCGGTGGGGGCGCGGTCGGGGTCGGGGCGGAAATGGGCCTGCGCCTCGTCCCAGATCAGCTTGCCACCACAATGGGACCACAGGTGCACGACCGGCGACCAGCCACCCGACATAGCCACCGCGTCGCACTTGATCTCGTCCAGCACGGCGCCCTCACCCGCCTGGGCGCAGATCGCGACGCTCTCGACGCGCTTGCCGCCCTTGACCGATGAGATCCCCTTGCCCTGCAGAACCCTGATGCCCTCGGCCTCGGCACGCTTGGCCATGGCCCCCGCCTCGGGCCGCGCGTCGATGATCGCGGGCACGTCCAGCCCGGCGGCCTTGAGCACGACGGCCGTGCGATAGGCATCGTCGTTGTTGGTCACGACCACGGTGCGGTCTCCGGGGCTGACCGCGTAGTTCACGACGTAGTCCCGGACCGCGCTGGCCAGCATCACGCCGGGCAGGTCGTTGTCCGCGAAGGACAGGGGGCGTTCGATCGCGCCGGTGGCGGTGACCACCTGCTTGGCCCGGATGCGCCACAAACGATGACGCGGGCCGTCCATTTCCGGGGCGTGATCGGTCAGACGCTCATAGGCCAGCACGTATCCATGATCATAGACACCAGCGCCCATCAGGCGCGTGCGAACTTGGACATTTTGCATTTTTTCAAGGTCTTGCAGGGCTCCCTTGACCCAGTCCTCAGCCGACTGGCCGTCGATTTCGACCCCGTCCACGGGCGCGCGCCCGCCCCAATGGGCGGTCTGCTCCACCAGAAGCACCCTGGCCCCGGCCCGCCCCGCGGCCAATGCGGCCGACAGGCCCGCCACGCCGCCACCGACGACCAGAACATCCACGAAGGCATAGAAATGCTCGTAGGTGTCGGCGTCGCTGGTCTCCTTGTCCGGCGCCTTGCCCAAACCCGCCGACTGGCGGATGAAGGGTTCGTAGACGTGTTTCCACAACGGGCGCGGGTGGATGAACATCTTGTAGTAGAAGCCCGAGGGCAGGAACCGCGCCAGCGCGTTGTTCACCACGCCGATATCGAATTCCAGGCTGGGGAAATGGTTCTGCGAGGCCGCCTTGAGCCCCTCGAACAGTTCGGTCGTGGTGGCGCGCTGGTTCGGCTCGAACCGGGCGCCCTGCCCCATGTTGACAAGCGCGTTGGGCTCTTCCGCGCCCGAGGCGACCACCCCGCGCGGACGGTGATACTTGAAGGAGCGGCCCACAAGCATCTGGTCATTCGCCAGAAGCCCCGCGGCAAGCGTATCCCCGGCGAACCCGGTCATCTGCTTTCCGTCGAAGGTGAAATGCTGCTTTTGCGACCGGTCGATGAACCGCCCGCCCTGTGCCAGACGTGTGCTCACTTGAATTCCCTCCAGGACCAGCCGGGGCGCTTGGCCGTGATGGCGTCCTTGATGTCTTGCGGCGGTTCGGTGGTCTGGGCGGAATAGGTGCCGAAGACCTCGAGCGTGGCCGTATCGCGGGCGGCGTGGAACCACTTGCCGCAGCCGTGCGCATGACGCCAGCGTTCGAAATGCACGCCGCGCGGGTTCTCGCGCAGGAAGAGGTAGCCCTCGAATTCGTCATCCGAAGACCCGGGACCATGGCGCGTCAAATGCGCCTCGCCTCCGGGGTGGAACTCGGTCTCCTCGCCGGCGACGCCGCAGTTGGGGCATTCAAGGATCAGCATGACGTCCCTCCTTTTTCATCCATGAACCGCTGGATCGGGACCACCGCGCCCCGCCCGGGGGCGGGTCGGGCGCGATCGGCGATGCAAGCATCGCCGATTGGCAAACGAACCGCCCCCATCAATGCGCCACCCCCGCCGCAACGCTTTCGTCGATGAACCTGCCTTCGCGGAACCGCCACATCGAGAATTCATCAGCCAGCGGCGAGCCGCCCTTGGCCATCAGCTCGGCCATGGCATAGCCCGAGCCGGGAATGGCCTTGAACCCGCCGGTGCCCCATCCGCAATTGACGAAGACGCCCTCGACCGGGGTTTTGGACAGGATGGGCGAGCGGTCGCCGGTCATGTCCACGATCCCGCCCCATTGCCGCAGCATCTTGAGGCGCGAGATCATCGGGAAGGTCTCGACCAGGGCCCGCACGGTTTCCTCGGCATGGTGGAAGCTGCCGCGCTGGGTGTAGTTGTTGTAGCCGTCCGCGCCGCCGCCGATCACCATCTCGCCCTTGTCCGACTGGGACATGTAGCCATGCACGGTGTTGGCCATCACGACAACGTCCATGCAGGGCTTGATCGGCTCTGACACCAGCGCCTGGAGCGCGACACTCTCGATGGGAAGGCGGAATCCCGCCTTCTCGGCCATGACGCCAGAGTGCCCCGCCACGACGATGCCCAGCTTGGTACAGCCGATGTCGCCCCTGGTCGTCTCGACGCCCGTGACGCGGTCACCGTCACGGGTGATGCCCGTCACCTCGCACTGCTGGATGATGTCCATGCCCATGTCCGAGCAGGCCCGGGCATAACCCCAGGCCACGGCATCATGGCGCGCGGTGCCCGCACGGGCCTGCCAAAGCCCGCCAAGAACCGGGTAACGCGGGCCGTCAAGATTGATGATCGGCACCAGTTCCTTGACCCGCTTTGGGCTGATGAATTCCGTCTGCACGCCCTGCAAGGCATTGGCATGGGCGGTGCGCAGGTAGCCGCGCACCTCGTGCTCGGTCTGGGCCAGCATGATGACGCCACGCGGGGAATACATCACGTTGTAGTTCAGGTCCTGACTCAGGGTCTCGTAGAGGCTGCGCGCCTTCTCGTAGATCGCCGCCGAGGGGTCCTGAAGGTAATTGGACCGGATGATCGTGGTGTTGCGGCCGGTATTGCCGCCGCCCAGCCAGCCCTTTTCCAGCACCGCGACATTGATGATGCCATGATCCTTACCAAGGTGATAGGCGGTGGCCAGACCGTGCCCGCCGGCACCGATGATGATGGCGTCGTAGTGTTTCTTGGGGCTGGGCGAGCGCCAATGCCGCTCCCAGCCGGCGTGGTGGCGGGCGGCCTCTCGCGCAACGGCAAAGGCTGAAAAGCGTCTCATGGGCTCACTCTCGCGTCAGTCGGTCCTTGGCCATCCTTGTGACGCATGGGCCGGCGAAACAGCGGACTCACGGCGGCATTTGACGGCGCGTTTCCGACAAGCCCGCCCGGCGGTGCGAATTTGCCGCAACCGCATGTCACGTGGGGTCTTTCGCGACGCGGCAACACGGGATAAACCATCCCTGCAATGGAACCGAACGTCTGGATATTCTGGGTCATCGCCGCCGCGCTGGTCGGGCTGACCGTCGCCGCCCTCGTGGCCCCGCTGATCCGCGCCGGCGAGAGCGAGGAGAGCGCGGGCGAAGTCACCGATGTGGACATCTACAAGTCCCAGCTGGACGAGGTCGAGCGCGATCTGGCACGCGGCGTCCTGAACGCCGAGGAGGCCGAGCGCACCCGCACCGAGATCGCCCGCCGCCTGCTGGCCGCCGACCGTGCCGGAACCGACGCCGTGACGCGCAACGAAGCGCCAAGGCGGCTGAACCTGACGCTGGCGCTGGTGACCATGCTGGGCGTGGCGGGGGCCTCGCTCTGGGGTTACGTGCAACTCGGTGTGCCCGGCTACGGCGACCTGCCCCGGGCCGAGCGCATCGCCGCAGCCGAGGACATGCGCCGCGACCGTCCCAGCCAGCGTGAGGCCGAGGCCCGTGTCACCGACAAGATCGCCGCCACCCCGCAGGTCACCGAGGACGTGCGCGAGATGATCGAACGCCTGCGCGACATCGTGCCCACTCGCCCCGAGGATCAGAACGGCTGGCAGTTGCTGGCCGACAACGAAGGGCGCCTTCTGGAATTCGAGGCAGCCGCCGAGGCGCAGGCCCGTGTCGTGGCGCTCAAGGGGGACGACGCCACGGAAACAGACCGCTACCGCCTGGCGCTCTATGAGTTCATCTCCGAGGACGGCGGGATCAGCCCCGACCTTCAGGCTCAGATCAACGGGTTCGTGGAGGGCCGCGAGGCCCGGGCCGAGCTCTGGCAGGCCATGGCGCTCGATGCGCGCTCGGTCGGGCATTTCCAGGCCGCGGCCCGCGCCAAGGAACGCAACATCGCCGCAAAGGGGGACGGCGCCGCGACGGAGGACTACGCAGAACTGCTCGACTACCTTGTCAGCGCCGCCGACGGGGTCGTCTCGCCCGAGGCCGAAACCATCGCCGTCCGCCTGTTGCAGCGCGACGAGGACAACGTCGCCGCGCTCTATTACGCGGGGCTTCTCTATTCCCAGACGGACCGGCCGGACCGGGCCTTCGAATTCTTCCGACGGGTAATTGAAACCGGCGCGCCGAGCAGCCTGCACTATACCATGGCCGCCAGCCAAATCGAGGCCGTGGCCCGGCGTGCGGGCACCGACTACAGCCTGCCGGACGCACAAACGCGCGGCCCCACGGCCGCCGACATGGAAGCTGCGCAGGACATGTCCGAGGAAGACCGCGCCGCGATGATCGAGAACATGGTCTCGGGCCTCTCGACGCGGCTGGCCGAAGAAGGTGGCCCGCCGGCTGACTGGGCACAGCTGATCCGGGCGCTGGGGGTGCTGAACGACGCCGACCGCGCCGCCGCGATATGGGCCGAGGCCCAGCAGGTCTTTGCCGCCTCGCCCGAGGCCGTGGCCACCATCCGCAGCGCAGCCAGGGCCGCCGGCGTCGCCGAATGATCTTCGAAACCCCCGAGGACTTTGCCGCCGCGCTGCCGCCCATGGCACCACTGGCCGGGCTGGACCTGGGGACCAAGACCATCGGCGTGGCCATCTCGGACCGGCTGCACACGGTCGCCACACCGATGGAAACGCTCAAGCGGCGCAAGTTCACCACGGACGCGGCGGCGCTGCTGTCGCTTGTGGCCCGGCGCGAGGTCGGCGGCCTGGTGCTGGGGCTGCCGCGCAACATGGACGGCACCGAAGGCCCCCGCGCGCAGTCCACGCGCGCCTTCGCCCGCAACCTGTCCCGGCTGACGGACCTGCCCATCACCTACTGGGACGAAAGGTTGTCGACCGTGGCCGCCGAACGCGCCCTGCTGGAGGCGGATACGACACGAAAACGTCGCGCAGAGGTCATCGACCATGTCGCCGCCGGTGTTATCCTGCAAGGGCTGCTGGATCGCATGTGCAACATCGGGGCGGGACGATGACGGGACCGGACAATGGCGACGAGGTCTGGACGCGGACCGAGATCGAGAGTCCCTGCATCCAGGTCTGCGTGGTCCACCCCGAGGCCCGCATCTGCACCGGATGTCACCGCAGCATCGACGAGATCGCGACCTGGTCACGGCTGACCCCCGAGGCCCGCCGCGCCATCATGCAAGAGCTTCCCGGCCGGGCCGGCCTGCTGCGCCAGCGCCGCGGCGGCCGTGCCGCGCGGCTGAAGCGTTAGCGCCGTCCGGCGGCGCCCGCGCGGCGCGACAGGGCGGCATGCGACCCTGCGCCACAGCCATCACCGGAAAGAAAATTCCAAAAACTGCCGCCGGGGCGACACTATCTCCGGATTCGCGGTTGACCCTCGGACGCGCCCGTGCAAACTGCCCGCACGCAGCATGGAAAGCCGCCGAGAATGCTTATCGACCTGGTACTTGTAAGGGCAACGCGCATGGGCCGGTAACGGTTTTGCCATAACGGTGACCCATGCGCCCTCGGAAATCCCGCCGGGGGCTTTTTTTTGCGCAAGGCAGATAACGTCACGAGATGAGGATAAGACGATGTCAGCACAGATGACCGGAGCGAAAATGGTGGTTCAGGCCCTGATTGACCAGGGCGTGGACACGGTATTCGGCTATCCTGGCGGCGCCGTGCTGCCCATCTACGACGAGGTCTTTCAGCAGAACTCGATCAAACACGTCCTCGTGCGCCACGAACAGGGGGCCATCCACGCCGCCGAGGGCTATGCCCGCGCAACCGGCAAGGTGGGTGTTGCACTTGTCACCTCGGGCCCCGGGGCCACCAATGCCGTCACCGGGCTGACCGACGCGCTGATGGATTCGATCCCGCTGGTGGTCTTCTCCGGCCAGGTGCCGACCTTCATGATCGGTTCGGACGCCTTCCAGGAGGCCGACACGGTGGGCATCACGCGCCCCTGCACCAAGCACAACTGGCTGGTCAAGGACACTGAAAACCTGTCGAATATCATCCACGAAGCCTTTCACGTCGCGGCAAGCGGCCGCCCCGGCCCCGTGCTGGTCGATATTCCCAAGGACGTGCAATTCGCCGCGGCCGACTACACGGCGCCCAGGGCCATGACCTCGCATTACCACCCCCAGGTCAAGGGCGACATCGAGGGCGTCACCGACCTGGTGGCGGCCATCGAGAAGGCGAAGAAGCCGATCTTCTACACCGGCGGCGGCGTCATCAATTCCGGCCCGGCGGCCAGCCAGCTGCTGCGCGAACTGGTCGATGCCACGGGCTTTCCCATCACCTCGACCCTGATGGGGCTGGGCGCCTACCCCGCCTCGGGCGCGAACTGGCTGGGGATGCTGGGGATGCACGGGCTTTACGAGTCCAACATGGCGATGCACGACTGCGACCTGATGATCAACATAGGCGCCCGGTTCGACGATCGCATCACCGGTCGGATCGACGCCTTCAGCCCCAATTCGAAGAAGGTTCATATCGACATCGACCCGTCGTCGATCAACAAGGTGATCCGCACGGATATCGCCATCATCGGCGACGTGGGCCATGTGCTCGAGGACGTGCTGAAGGTCTGGAAATCCCGCGGCCGCAAGACCGACCGCGCGGGACTCGACGACTGGTGGGCGCAGATCGCCGACTGGAAGACGGTCAACTGCCTCGCCTACACCCAGGAAGGCAAGACCATCCGTCCGCAATACGCCCTGGAACGGTTGGAGGCGCTGACCAAGGATCGCAAGGACCGGTTCATCTGCACCGAGGTGGGCCAGCACCAGATGTGGGCGGCCCAGTACATGGGCTTCGACGATCCCAACCACTGGATGACCTCGGGCGGGCTGGGAACCATGGGCTATGGCTTTCCTGCGTCGATCGGGGTCCAGATGGGGCACCCGGATGCGCTGGTCATAAACGTGGCGGGCGAGGCATCGTGGCTGATGAACATGCAGGAAATGGGCACGGCGGTGCAGTACCGTCTGCCGGTCAAGCAGTTCATCCTGAACAATGAACGCCTCGGGATGGTGCGCCAGTGGCAGGAACTCCTGCACGGCGAGCGCTATTCGTCGAGCTGGTCCGAGGCCCTGCCCGATTTCGTGAAACTGGCCGAGGCCTTCGGCGCCAAGGGAATCCTGTGCGACGACCCCGCCGACCTGGACGACGCCATCATGGAGATGCTGAACCACGACGGCCCGGTGATCTTCGACTGCCTGGTCGAGAAGCACGAGAACTGCTTCCCCATGATCCCGTCGGGCAAGGCCCACAACGAGATGCTGCTGGGCGAGGCCGAAACGCAAGGTGTGATCGACAGCAAGGGATCGGTGTTGGTTTAGGAGACGGCACAATGGAATGGCAACAATGGGTTCCGTTAGTCACCTCGACTGCGGCTGTGATTATCTCGGCTGCATTTGGTCTTGTTACAATCCTCGACAGACGTCGGTCGTTTCAAATATCCAGGGAAGCCGACTTGCATCTCTGGGTTCAAAAATTGGCGGAAATCTATTGCGACCTGCGTAGTGGAGACGACTTAACAAAACGGACGGCGGCTATCGAATTGTCGACGCAGATTGATTACGGGCGGCTAATCTTCCCGAATGAAACAACCAAGAGAGCGAAAGCAGAATATGCTAAAGGCCTTAGAAGTAGCGTTCTCGATCCACTAGTTGAAACCGTTATTCGAGCCAATCTTGATGATTGGAATGCGACCAAAATTGCTACTGATTGGCGCGAATTCACCGATCAGATCACCGCTCGCACCACAGCTTTTCAAGTAAATACGTCACCAGAGGCTAGTGGTAATGAACAGTATAGGAACCCATAATGTCTGCGCTCAATATCAAGAAAGGCTCCACGAGCCATTCCGCCTACAACCTGCGGCCCACCTTCTCGGACACCGAGGAACGCCACACCCTCGCCGTTCTGGTCGAGAACGAGCCGGGCGTTCTGGCCCGTGTCATCGGGCTGTTCTCGGGGCGGGGCTACAACATCGAGAGTCTGACCGTGGCCGAGGTGGACCATACCGGGCACCTGAGCCGCATCACCATCGTCACCACCGGCACGCCGCAGGTCATCAACCAGATCACCGCCCAGCTGGGCCGGATCGTTCCGGTCCACGAAGTCCATGACCTGACGGTCGAGGGCCGCAGCGTCGAGCGCGAACTTGCGCTTTTCAAGGTGACGGGCAAGGGCGAAGACCGGGTCGAGGCGCTGCGCCTGGCGGATGTCTTTCGCGCCAGCGTCGTGGACAGCACGCTCGAAAGCTTCGTCTTCGAGATCACCGGCACGCCGGAAAAGATCGACGCCTTCGCCGACCTGATGCGCCCCATCGGCCTGGTGGAAATGGCGCGCACCGGCGTTGCTGCCCTGTCACGCGGCGCAGCGTAACACGTCCACCTCCTGTCAGGCCCGAATTCCCCCCGCATGTCGCGGTGAGAAAAGCGCATGTCGCTGGGATAGCGGCGCACGCCGCCCCGCCGAGCTATCGTGACGCACGATCCGACGACAGGAGTGTGCCCGATGGCCAAGGATATCGAGCTTGACGCGCTGGATGCGGTACGCCGCCCCGTCGCCAGTGCCAACGGACTGCCCAACGCCCATTACACGGACCCGGACATGTTCCGCACCGAGGCGCAGGCCCTGCTCATGTCGACCTGGGCGGGGCTGGCCGTCACCGCCGATGTCCCCGAGCCGGGCGACGCGGTGCCCATGGATTTCCTCGGGATGCCGCTTCTGCTGATCCGGGACAAACAGGGCGAGGTCCGCGTGTTTCAGAACATCTGCCGCCACCGCGGCATGATGCTGGTGCCCGAGCCGCGCAAGATCGAGGGCGCGATCCGCTGCCCCTATCATTCCTGGTGCTACTCAACCGCCGGACGGCTGGTCTCGACCCCCCACGTGGGTGGGCCGGGCCACAACACCCACGACGCCATCGACAAGGACACCCTCGGGCTGATCGAGGTGCCCAGCCACATCTGGCGCGAGGTGGTCTTCATCAACGTCGACGGCACCGCCCCGCCCTTCGAGGAGGTGCACGCCGACCTGATCGCCCGCTGGGCCGAGCATGACAAGCCGCTCTATCACGGGGGTGCCGACAGCACCTTCGTGCTGGACGTCAGGACCAACTGGAAGCTCGCGGTCGAGAACTACTGCGAAAGCTACCACCTGCCATGGGTCCATCCGGGCCTGAACAGCTATTCGCGGCTGGAAGACCATTACAACATCGAGGCCCCGGGGCATTACTCGGGCCAGGGCACGCTGGTTTACCGCCAATTGCGCGGGGTCAACGAGGAAGTCTTCCCCGATTTCGAGGGCCTGTCGGAGAAATGGGTCGAGGGCGGCGAATACGTGGCGCTCTATCCCAACGTGCTGCTGGGCGTGCAGCGCGACCACGCCTTTGCCATCGTGCTGGACCCCGTCGCCCAGGACCACACCCGCGAGCATATCCACCTGTTCTACGCGACCCCTCGGACCGACGAGGGGATGCGCGCCAAGAACGCCACGCTGTGGAAAACGGTGTTCGAGGAAGATATCGGCGTCTGCGAGGGCATGCAGCGGGGCCGCAGCGCGCCGGGCTTCGACGGCGGCCGCTTCAGCCCGGCCATGGACAGCCCGACCCACTGCTTCCACGACTGGGTGGCGATGAGGATGCAGGGCCATGGCTGATCTTGCCCGCCGCCTGCTCGACGCGCACGCCCGCGACGATCGCAAAGCGCTTGTCGCGCTCTATGAAGAGGCCGCGAATTGCGCCAACGACCTGGACGCGGCCTGCTTCTACCTGACCCATGCCTGGGTCTTCGCGCTGGACGCGGGCCACTCGGCCGCCGATGCCCTGTATGACCGGCTGCACGGGCTGGGCCGGGCCTGATCGCCCCTTGCGCCCCGGGGCTGCCGGGGCGACAAGGATGCAATGACCGACACACCCCGCAAGATCATCATCGACACCGACCCCGGGCAGGACGACGCCGTCGCCATCCTGCTGGCCCTTGCCGCGCCAGAACTGGAGGTTCTCGGCCTTACGGCGGTGGCCGGCAATGTGCCGCTGGAGTTGACCCAGACCAACGCCCGCAAGGTCTGCGACCTGGCGGGGCGACAGGATGTGCCGGTTTTCGCCGGCTGCGACCGGCCCCTGGCGCACAGCCTGGTCACCGCAGAGCATGTGCACGGCAAGACCGGCCTGGACGGGCCGGACCTTCCCGACCCCGCCACCCCGCTGCAGGAGGTCCACGCCGTGGATTTCCTGATCGAGACCCTGCGCGCGGAACCGCCCGGCACGGTCACGCTCTGCCCCATCGGGCCGCTGACCAACATCGCGACCGCATTCCGGCGCGCGCCAGATATCGTTGACCGGGTGCAGGAAATCGTGCTGATGGGCGGCGCCTATTTCGAGGTGGGCAACATCACCCCGGCGGCGGAATTCAACATCTACGTGGACCCCGAGGCCGCCGAGATCGTGTTTTGCTCCGGCGTTGCGCTGGTGGTGATGCCGCTGGACGTGACCCACAAGGCCTTGACCACGCCCGATCATATCCGGGGCTTCCGCGAGATGAGCACGCCGGTCGGCGATGCGGTCGCCGCCTGGACGGATTTCTTCGAGCGTTTCGACAAGGAAAAATACGGGCAGGAGGGCGCGCCGCTGCACGACCCCTGCACCATCGCCTGGCTGTTGGCACCGGAGCTTTTCTCGGGCCGTCACATCAACGTGGAAATCGAAACCGCGAGCCCCCTGACCCGCGGCATGACCGTCGCAGACTGGTGGCGCGTGACCGACCGGGCGCCGAATGCGCTGTTCATCGGCGACCTTGACGCGGACCGGTTCTTTGCGCTGCTGACCGACCGGATCGCGACGCTGTGAGCCGCGCGCGCGCCCTGAACCGAGACGGGCCGGGCAAATGACCCAGCTTCACCTGTGCGGCCCCGAGGACGCGGAGAAGCTGATGCCGTTGGTCGCCGCATTTCACGCGGAGCAAGGGCTTGAGACCGACGATGCACAGCGCGACCGGGCGCTGCGGCCCCTGCTGGAGGGCACGCCGCTGGGGGCGGTCTGGCTACTTGGCCCGCGCCGGGCGCCCGTGGGCTATGTCGCGGTCAGTTTCGGCTGGGCCGTCAGGACGGGCGGCATCAACGGTTTTCTGGACGAACTCTTCGTGCGGCCGGCCGTGCGCGGGCGCGGATTGGCGACCGAGGCACTGAACGACCTGGCAACTGCGCTGCGCGGAGCCGGCGTGACCGCCCTGCACCTCGAGGTTGACCGCGAAAACGAAATCGTCCAGCGCTTCTACGGCCGTGCGGGCTTTGTCCTGCGGGGCCGCAACGCGCTCATGTCGCGCAGGCTGTGACCCCGCCCGGTCAGGTGGCCATTGCGACCACGATCACCATGATGATGGAATAAAGCGCGATACCGCCCCCGATCAGCGCGATGTGCCAATTCTTGAAGACGCTCGCCTTGGCCATCTGCCCGGCCTGGTAGATCAGGTCAGGCCACGTGTAGCTGACGAAATCGCCCTGGGTGAAGACGGCCTTGACGCGGCCCTCGTCGTCCACCACGGGCAGGCGGCGGAACCGTTCGTTCGACATGATGCGCAGCCAGTCGACCACTTCGTCGGTCTCGTGCGCCACGCGCGGCTCGGCCGTCATGATCTCGGACAGGGGGGTCTTGGCCGCGTCGCGCCCGGCATTGACGATCTTCTTCATGATATCGCGTTCGGTGACGATGCCGATCACCTTGTTGTCGCCATCCACGACAACGACCGAGCCGTAGCTCTTGTCGGACATGGCGGCAACGGCCTCGGCAGTCATGGTCTCCGCCTGAAAGGCCAGCGGCCGCGGCTTGCTGGCGAACTCGGGACGATCGCGCAGCGCCATCCGGCTGCGTGTCGATGCGGTCATTGCGCTACTCCTGTTACCTATTGTCGCAGAAAGACCTAAAACGGGTGGGATCGAAGGCAAGCAAAGCGACATCAAGGGGGCTTTTCCGCGTGCCTTTCCCGACCTATCTAAGCAGCATGGGCCTGCAGATTCCCTTCGACAACACCTATGTCACCCTGCCCGAGCGGTTCTACACGCGGCAGGGCGCCACGCCAGTGCGCGATCCGCAGCTTTTTGCCTTCAACGCGCCGCTGGCGCAGGCGCTGGGCATGGACGGCACCGGGGATCGGGTCGAGCTGGCCCGGGTCTTCGCGGGGAACACCGCGCCGCCGGGGGCCGAACCATTGGCCCAGCTCTACGCCGGCCATCAGTTCGGCGGGTTTTCCCCGCAGCTTGGCGATGGTCGTGCGCTGCTGCTGGGCGAAGTCGAGACAGCGCAGGGCCGCTTCGACATTCAGCTCAAGGGGTCCGGCCCCACGCCCTATTCGCGCATGGGCGACGGGCGCGCCTGGGTCGGGCCGGTAATACGCGAATACCTGATGTCAGAAGCCATGGCCGCCATGGGCGTGCCCACCACGCGGGCGCTGGCGGCCGTGACCACGGGCGAGCCGGTGCTACGCGAAGACGGGCCGATGCCCGGCGCCATCCTGACCCGCGTGGCCGCAAGCCATATCCGCGTGGGCACCTTCCAGGCCTTCGCCGCCCGGGACGACCGCGACGCGCTGCAACGGCTGACAGATTACACCATCGCGCGGCATTTCCCGAATGCGGACGGGCCGATGGGGCTGCTGCAGGCAATGATGGAGGTCCAGGCCGACCTGGTGGCGCGCTGGATGGCCATCGGTTTCATCCACGGGGTCATGAACACCGACAACGCGGCCCTCTCGGGCGAGACGATCGACTATGGCCCCTGCGCCTTCATGGATCGCTATCACCCCGACACGGTGCTGTCGTCCATCGACCGGCAGGGGCGCTATGCCTATTCCAACCAGCCGCCAATCGCCCATTGGAACATCGCGCAGTTCGCCAGCGCCCTGGTACCGATCATGGGCGACGAGGACGAGGCCGTTGCGGAGCTGACCGAGGCGATCAAGGCCTTCCCGCCACTTTACGAGGCCGCCTGGCTGCGCCACTTCGGGGCCAAGTTCGGCCTGGCCGACGCCACCCCCGACGACCGCCCGCTGATCGAGGCCTTCCTGACGCACATGGCGCACGAGGGGCTGGACTTCACCAATACCTTCGCCGCCCTGCCGACGGTGCCCGAAGGTATGGAGGACTGGGCGCGGCGCTGGCAGGCTCGCTTGCCTGACATGGACCTTGTCGCGCGCACCAACCCGCAGGTCATCCCGCGCCTGCACCGCATCGAAGCGGTGATCGCGGCGGCGGTAGCTGGCGATTTCGCCCCCTTCGACGAGATGCTTTCGGTCGTGACCGCCCCATATGCCAAGGCCGATACGCGCCATACCGCGCCGCCCGCCGAGCAGGAGCGTGTCACGCGGACCTTCTGCGGGACCTGAGCAGAGCAGGCCGCGGCGGCCCCTTGGCGCTGACCGGACATCATCCGCACGCGTGTGACCCCGTCACTCGGCCAGCATCCAGTCGCCCTCGGGCCAGAAGGCATGGAAAGCGAAGGCGAACATCACGTCATGGGCCACGTCAGCGCCCTTTCCGTCGCGCACCCGCACGGTGCCGACGTCGCGGGCATCGGCGATCCGGGCAGTGTCCAGCGCCGAGGCCTGTCCCGCCGACCATGACAGCACGTAGCCCGCCTCTTCGATCCGGCCTTCCTCGGACAGCCGCGTCAGGGGCCACGCCTGCCCCGCGATGGCCACGACGCGCACCAGCGGCGGGATACCATGTGGTGGATTTTCCCCACGGTAGAGAAAGGGCCTCTGGGAGCTGTCGTATTTGACGTAGGGGTTGCGCCCGTAATCGCGCGGATGGCCGGGTTCGGCCATCACCAGACCCTCGGGATTGCGGGCCGTGAACTCCTCCCAGCTTTCCATCCAGGTCGGCAGCCGGTCCAGCTCCGTTCCTGTCAGATCGCCCACCACGGCCTCGCCGATGGCCTGTTGCCACCAGCTTTCGGTCTGACGGTCGTACATGATCATGTCCGAATGACGCAGCTTGCCCGAGACGCCGAATTCCAGCACCCGGCCCTCCACGCGGCGATCGAAGGTGATGCCGGAATTGCACAGCGGACAGAAGGTCACGGCGATCGGCTCACCGCCGACCGTGTCGTTGACGATCTCGTGCCATGTCAGGTAGCGGATCGGGTAGGCGCGCGGGGTTTCGCCCGCGATCTCGACGGTGATGACCGGTTCGCGCCCGTCGATGCGATCCTCCTCGGCGGCGGGAATGAATTCAGGATCCGTGAGCGCCGGAATGCCGTCCTTGGGCGGACCGCCCGACATTATTTCGGACCAGTCGTCGATGACGGTGGTCTGGAAGTCCGTATCGGGCCATTCGCGCGCCCAGGCCTCCGGGTTGGCCGCGGCGGCGCTGGCGAAAACGGTCAGGGTCAAGGCAAGGATGATATTACGCATGGGGCCGTCCTCCTGCCCCTACTCTGCCCGGGCCGGGCCACGCGGCCCAGCCCCCCTGACCCGAACGTGATCGGATGTCAGTCGGTGACACGCACCTGCGCCATCCAGTCGGGTTCCCCGATCACCGCGCCGTTGCGGCCTGCGCCGCGCTTGATGGCATCCACCACGTCCATGCCCGCGGTCACCTCTCCGACGACGGTATACTGCCCGTCCAAGTGGGGTGCGGGGGCGAACATGATGAAGAACTGGCTGTTGGCGCTGTCGGGATCGGCCGCCCGGGCCATGCCGACCGTGCCGCGATCAAAGGACACCTCGTCCGAGAACTCGGCCCCGAGATTGCCCATGTCCGAGCCACCGGTGCCGGCGCGGCGCATGTCGAAGCCGTCGGCCGCACGGTCGCCGTATTGCACGTCGCCGGTCTGGGCCATGAAACCGTCGATCACCCGGTGGAAGACCACGCCGTCATAGGCGCCATCGGCGGCCAGAGTGGCAATCCGGTCGGCGTGGGCCGGTGCGGTCTCCTCGAACAAGTCGATGGCGATGGTGCCGTTGGCCTCGCCCGCGACGTCGATTTCCAGCCCCGTGGCGGCGGCCTGCGTGCCCGTCAGGGCCAGGACAAGGGCGAGACTACGCATCGGCGGCCACCTTCACGCTGACCATCTGGTCGGGATCGCGGGGCGGCTCGCCCCGCGTGATGCCATCGACCAGGTCCATGCCCTCGATCACGCGGCCATAGACCGTGTATTGACCGTTGAGGAAGTGATTGTCCTTGAAACTGATGAAAAACTGAGAATTGGCCGAGTTGGGGTTGGCCGCGCGCGCCGCGCCGATGGTGCCCCGGTCATGCGGCAGCTTGGAAAACTCCGCCGGAAGGTCGGGCTTGTCTGATCCGCCGGTGCCCGCGCGCGACGGGTTGAACCCGGTGTTGGTGTTGCCGAACTGCACATCGCCGGTCTGGGCCATGAAACCGTCGATCACCCGGTGAAAGATTACGCCGTCATAGGCACCCGCGCGGGCCAGTTCCTTCATCCGTTCGCAGTGCTTGGGCGCGACATCGGGCAGAAGCTCGACCGTGACGGTGCCGCCTTCCAGTTCGATGAGGATCGTGTTCTCGGGGTCTTTGATCTCGGCCATGCCGTTCTCCTTGGCTGTCTGTCAGCCGCAACCTATGCCGCCCCCCGGCCCTTGCCAAGCGCGCGCTTGACGCGCGGGGTGTAAAAGCACAGACACGGGGCCGACCAAGACAGGCGGCAAAAGGGGACCGGGATGCGCTGGAAGACGCTCGACGACATGGACCTGGACGGCAAGACAGTGCTGACCCGCGTTGATATCAACGTGCCGGTCGAGGGTGGCCGCGTCACCGACGCGACCCGGATAGAGCGGATCAAGCCGACGGTAGACGACATTCTTGCCAAGGGGGGCAAGCCGGTTCTGATGGCGCACTTCGGCCGGCCCAAGGGCCAGCCCGACCCGGAGATGTCGCTGCGCCACGTCCAGCCCGCGCTGCAGGATGTTCTGGGGCGGGACGTCACCTTCATCGAGCGGGCCGACCGCGGCACGATCGACGCCACCGCGGGCGTGATCCTGCTGGAAAACACCCGTTTCAGCCCGCAGGAAACAGACAACGACCCGGAAATGGCGCAATTCCTGGCCGGCCTGGGCGATGTCTACTGCAACGATGCCTTTTCCGCCGCCCACCGCGCCCACGCCAGCACCGAGGGCGTCGCGCACCTGCTGCCCAATTGCGCGGGTCGCCTGATGGCGCAGGAACTGGGTGCGCTGGAAAAGGCGCTTGGCCATCCCGACCGGCCCGTGGTGGCCGTGGTGGGCGGCGCCAAGGTCTCGACCAAGCTGGACCTGCTGGGCAACCTGATCGGGCGCGTGGACACGCTGGTGATCGGCGGCGGCATGGCCAACACCTTTCTTGCCGCCCGGGGCATCGACGTGGGCAAATCGCTGTGCGAGCACGACCTGGCCGAGACAGCCCGCGAGATCATGACACGGGCCGAGGCCGGAGGCTGCACGATCCTGCTGCCCTCCGACGTGGTCGTGGCACGCGAATTCAAGGCCGGCGCTGCGCACGAGGTTGTGGCCGCCGAGGCCTGCCCGGCGGATGCCATGATCCTGGATGCCGGGCCCGAGGCGGTCAGGGCCGTCATCGCCGCGCTGGAGCAGGCGAAGACACTGGTCTGGAACGGCCCCCTGGGCGCCTTCGAGATCTCCCCCTTCGACACCGCCACGAACGCCGCCGCCGCCCGCGCCGCCGAGCTGTCCAGGGCGGGCAAGCTGGTCTCGGTCGCCGGGGGCGGCGATACGGTCGCGGCCCTGAACAAGGCCGGTGCGGCCGGAGATTTCAGCTATATCTCCACCGCCGGGGGGGCCTTCCTGGAGTGGATGGAGGGCAAGACGCTGCCCGGCGTCGCGGCGCTTGAAGGCGACTGACGCCGTTAGCGCCACCATGATTGCCGGGGCTTTGCGCCCGGCATAGAATCTTGATGAGTACAGACAAGACGGAGCCGACCATGACCGACAAAGCCCAAGCCGACCAGATGCGAAGTGCCACCGGCTTCATCGCGGCGCTGGACCAGTCGGGTGGCTCCACCCCCAAGGCCCTTGCGCAATACGGCGTCGCAGAAAACGAGTATTCCGGCGAGGCCGAGATGTTCGACATGGTCCACGCCATGCGGTCGCGCATCGTCAAGTCGCCCGCCTTCAGCGGCGAGAAGGTGATCGGCGCGATCCTGTTCGAGATGACCATGGACCGCGAGATCGACGGCATCCCGAGCGCGCGGTTCCTGTGGGAGCAGCGCGGTGTCGTGCCTTTCCTGAAGGTTGACAAGGGGCTGGAGGAGGCAAGCAATGGCGTGCGCCTGATGAAGCCCATCCCGACGCTGGATACCATGTGTGAACGCGCGGTGGGTCACGGGGTCTTCGGCACCAAGATGCGTTCGGTCATCGACGCGGCCAATGCAGCGGGCATTCGCGCCAACGTGGCCCAACAGTTCCAGTATGGCGAACAGATCATGCGCCATGGCCTCATGCCGATCCTGGAACCCGAGGTGACGATCTCGATTTCCGACAAGGCCGAGGCCGAGAATATCCTTATGGACGAGTTGCTGTCGGGTCTCGATGCCCTGCCCGAAGGCCAGGAGGTCATGCTGAAACTGTCTCTGCCGACAGTGGCGAACCACTACAAGCCGCTGATCGACCACCCCAAGGTGATGCGGGTTGTGGCGCTGTCGGGCGGTTACGGCCGCGACGAGGCCAACGCGCTGCTGGAACAGAACCACGGCATGATCGCCAGCTTCAGCCGGGCGCTGGCCGAGGGACTGTCAGCGCAGCAATCCGACGCGGAATTCGACGCCACCATCGCCGCCTCGATCGACAGCATTTTCCGGGCCTCCAGCACCTGAACGAAGCGGTTGCCGTCGCGGCACGCCCGCCCGGGCGGGAAAAAGGGGATTCACAAAGCGAATCGACTGTGCGAATCTGTTTTCCAAGCGGGGCAGGCTGACCCCGCATCGACGAGGCAGACATGACCACACGCAGGCGCGCGCCCCTGGGCGCTATCCTCTATTTCACCGGGCTGTTGCTGCTGGGGCTCTATTTCACCTTTGCCGCCGTGCAGGGGGATTACGGCGTGTTCAAGCGTGCCGAGATCGAGGCCGAGGGTGCCGACCTGACCGAGCGCCTGGCGGTGCTGGAGGCAGAGGTCGCCCGGATGGAAAACCTGACCCGCCGGCTCTCGGACAGCTACCTGGACCTGGACCTGCTGGACGAACAGGCCCGAGAGGTGCTGGGCCTGATCCGCGCCGACGAGATCGTCATTCGCTGAGCCCCGGGGTCAAGCCATGCGCCCCGCGCAAGGCGGGGTTTCGCGCCCCGGCCCCGCGCCCCCACATTCCCGGTGGATTTTCGCCAGACCCTCTTGTAGGAATAGTTTAATACTAAACTATCCGCTCTGCGTCAGGGGGAGGATCCATGCCTGCGAAGAAGACCACGAAGAAACCCAACGTCTCGGCCGAGGCCCTTAAGGCCTATTACAAGGACATGCTGCTGATCCGGCGATTCGAGGAAAAGGCCGGCCAGCTTTACGGGATGGGCCTGATCGGCGGGTTCTGCCACCTCTACATCGGCCAGGAAGCCGTCGTCGTCGGCCTGGAGGCCGCCGCCGAGGAGGGTGACAAGCGCATCACCACCTACCGCGACCACGGCCACATGCTGGCCTGCGGAATGGACCCCAATGGCGTCATGGCAGAACTGACCGGCCGCGCGGATGGCTATTCGGGCGGCAAGGGCGGCTCGATGCACATGTTTTCCAAGGAAAAGGACTTCTACGGCGGCCACGGCATCGTCGGGGCCAACGTCCCGCTGGGCGCGGGGCTGGCGTTTGCCGACAAGTACAACGAGACTGATCGCGTGACCTTCACCTATTTCGGGGACGGTGCGGCCAACCAGGGCCAGGTCTACGAGACCTTCAACATGGCCGCCCTTTGGGAGTTGCCGGTCATCTTCGTCATCGAGAACAACCAGTATGCCATGGGCACAGCGCAGCAGCGCTCGACGTCCAGCGCCGACCTTTACAAGCGCGGCGCCGCCTTCGGCATCCCCGGCGAGATGGTCGACGGCATGGACGTGCTGGCGGTCAAGGAGGCGGGCGACAAGGCCGTCGCGCACTGCCGCGCGGGCAAGGGACCCTACATCCTGGAAATCAAGACCTATCGCTACCGCGGCCACTCCATGTCCGACCCGGCGAAATACCGCACCCGCGAGGAGGTCCAGAAGATGCGCGAGGAACGCGACCCCATCGAACATATCCGCACCATGCTGCTGGAGGGCGAGCACGCCACCGAAGAGGATCTCAAGGCCATCGACAAGGAGACCAAGGAGATCATCAACCAAAGCGCCGAGTTCGCCAAGGAAAGCCCCGAACCCGATCTGGACGCGCTCTGGACCGATATCTACGCGGCCGAAATTCCGCAGGAAGCCTGAGGGAGGATCACAGACATGGCTACCGAAATTCTCATGCCCGCCCTCTCGCCCACCATGGAGGAAGGCACGCTCGCCAAGTGGCTGGTCAAGGAAGGCGACACCGTCAACGCCGGTGATATTCTGGCCGAGATCGAGACCGACAAGGCCACGATGGAATTCGAGGCCGTGGACGAGGGAGTCATCGGCAAGATTCTCGTCGCGGAAGGCACCGAGGGTGTCAAGGTCAACGCTCCCATCGCCATGATCGGCGAAGAGGGCGAGGACATGGACGCAGCAGCCCCGAGCGGGGCTGAAACGCCGGCGGCGCCGGAACCGGACCAGGCCGCCGCCCCGGCCCCGGCCCCGGCCAAGGCCGCGCCCGCAGCACCCCAGGCCGACCAGAGCCCCGACTGGCCCGAGGGCACGGAAATGACCACCATGACCGTGCGAGAGGCGCTCAACACCGCCATGATCGAAGAAATGGAGCGCGACAGCGGCGTCTTTCTCATGGGCGAGGAGGTTGCCGAATACGAGGGCGCCTACAAGATCACCCAGGGATTGCTGGACAAGTTCGGCCCCAAGCGCGTCGTGGACACGCCGATCACCGAGCATGGTTTTGCCGGGATCGCGGTGGGTGCGGCCTTTGGCGGGCTCAAGCCCATCGTCGAATTCATGACCTTCAATTTCGCCATGCAGGCAATTGATCAGATCGTGAACTCTGCGGCCAAGACGCTCTACATGTCCGGCGGTCAGATGGGGGCCCCAATGGTCTTTCGCGGGCCGAACGGCGCCGCCGCCCGCGTCGGCGCCCAGCACAGCCAGGACTATTCCGCCTGGTACGCGCATATCCCCGGCCTGAAGGTCGCGATCCCCTATTCCGCGGCCGACGCCAAGGGCCTGCTGAAATCCGCCATTCGCGACCCCAACCCGGTGATTTTCCTTGAAAACGAGATCCTCTACGGCCGCTCCTTCGAAGTTCCGGTGCTGGACGATTTCACCCTGCCCTTCGGCAAGGCCCGTATCGAACGCGCCGGGTCGGATGTCACCATCGTCTCGTTCGGCATCGGCATGACCTATGCCATGGAGGCCGCCGAGAAGCTCGCCGAAGAGGGCGTGCAGGCCGAGGTCGTCAACCTGCGCACCCTGCGCCCGCTGGATTACGACACGGTCCTCGACAGCGTCCGCAAGACGAACCGCATGGTCACCGTGGAAGAGGGTTGGCCCGTTGGGGCCATCGGCAACCACCTTTCGGCCCATGTGATGACCCACGCCTTCGACTACCTCGACGCGCCGGTCCTGAACCTCTGCGGCAAGGACGTGCCGATGCCCTATGCGGCCAATCTCGAACGCCACGCCCTGGTGACCACGGACGAGGTCATCGAGGCCGTGAACCAAGTCACCTACCGGTAAGGAGCGTCCCGATGGCAACCGAAATTCTCATGCCCGCCCTCTCGCCCACCATGGAGGAAGGCACGCTCGCCAAGTGGCTGGTCAAGGAGGGTGATACCGTGAATGCCGGCGACCTGCTGGCCGAGATCGAGACCGACAAGGCCACGATGGAATTCGAGGCGGTGGACGAGGGCGTCATCGGCAAGATCCTCGTGGGCGAGGGCACCGAGGGCGTCAAGGTCAACACCCCCATCGCCGTGATCGGCGAAGAGGGCGAGGACATGGCCGATGCCGGGACCGCATCCCCGTCGGCCCCGGAGGCCAAGGCCGACGCGGGCAAGGAGGCGGCCGCCCCGGGCGGCTCCGACGCGCCCGACACCCCTGCCCCCTCCGAGACCGCGACAGCCGCCCCCGCCGCCCCGGTCAAGGACGGGACGCGCATCTTCGCCTCGCCTCTGGCACGCCGCATCGCCGCCGACAAGGGGCTGGACCTGACCCTGATCACCGGTTCGGGCCCGCATGGGCGCATCATAAGGGCCGACCTGGAGGGCGCGCAGCCGCAGGCGAAAGCCGAAAAGGCGCCAGAGACCGCGGAAAAGGCCACCGCCGCTGGCGCTGCCATGCCCGCCGGGCCGGATGCCGCGGCCCTGCGCAAGATGTTCGAGGGGCGCGACTACGAAGAGGTCACGCTCAACGGCATGCGCAAGACCGTCGCCGCCCGCCTGACCGAGGCCAAGCAGACGGTTCCGCATTTCTACCTGCGCCGCGACATCGAGCTGGACGCGCTGCTGGAATTCCGCGGCCAGTTGAACAAGCAACTGGAATCCCGCGAAATCAAGCTGTCCGTCAACGACTTCATCATCAAGGCCTGCGCGCTGGCGCTGCAATCCGTTCCGAATGCCAATGCCGTCTGGGCCGGCGATCGCATCCTCAGGCTCAAGCCGTCGGACGTCGGCGTCGCGGTGGCGGTGGATGACGGTCTTTTCGTTCCCGTGCTCAAGGATGCCGAGCAGAAATCCCTCTCGGCCCTGTCCTCGGAGATGAAAGACCTGGCCGGTCGCGCGCGCGACGGCAAGCTCGCCCCGCATGAATACGTCGGCGGCAGCTTCGCGATCTCGAACCTCGGGATGTTCGGGATCGAGAACTTCGACGCGGTCATCAATCCGCCGCACGGCGCAATCCTGGCCGTGGGCGCGGGCGTCAAGAAGCCCGTCGTGGGCGCCGACGGCGAACTGACCACCGCGACGGTCATGTCCACGACGCTGTCCGTCGACCACCGGGTGATCGACGGCGCACTTGGGGCCCAATTGCTGGCCGCGATCAAGGAGAACCTCGAGAACCCGATGGTGATGCTGGCCTGACGGTTGGCACCCCGCATGTGAAAGAGCCGTACCCGGATCCGGGCGCGGCTCTTTCGTTTTTGGCCACCATTTCGCCGGAACCGCGCCGATGCAAGGCGCCGCTGGCACTCCATTTGGCAAGCGCCTGATCTGGCGCAAGGTTTGCGACGCCAGCCCTGTCTAGAACAAGCCCGAAACCAACAAAGGATTCCCCCCATGAACTGGAAAGACGACCTGCGCCACACCACCGGCATCCTGCGCCCCATGCGCGCCGAACAGGCCGATACGGCACAGGGTTTTCATGCCCTGCACGAAGCCGCCCTCGCCCCCGGCGCCATGGCCACCAAGGAAAAGGAGCTGGTGGCGCTGGCCATCGCCATTTCCAAGCAATGCACCGATTGCATCGGCTTTCACATCAAGGCCGCGATCCAGGCCGGGGCCAGCCGCGACGAAGTGGCCGAGACGGTCAATGTCTGCGTGCTGATGAACGGCGGACCGGGCTACATGTACGGCGCCAAGGCCATGGAGGCCTACGACCAACTGGCCTAGAGCACTGCGGCCAGCACCAGCCCCGCCAGAAGCCAAAGCCAGGCCAGGCAGGCCAGCCAGAACAGCACCCGGTCCAGCCCGCCGCCATGGCTGTGGTCATGCTGATGACCATGGCCCCGGCGCCTCCAGGCCAGCCAGCCGAACGCGGCGGTGATCGCCCCGAAGACGAGGTTGAGCCAGAAGGTGTAATCCACTGAGAACCGCTCTTCCGGGGCACGGCGGCTGGCGGCCCCCGCCTCGGGGACCATGTCCAGGGCGTGAAAGCCGTAATGCAGCACCAGCGCCACCGCGACCAGCGCCGCAAGGAACACCGCCGCGATATAGAGCGCCATGCGCCAGCCGTAATAGGTCGCGTGCACCCGGATCACCGGAAATACCACCAGGTCGGAAAAGATGAAGGCCAGCACGCCCGCCATGCTGACCCCGTTCGCGAACAAGAGCCCGGCCAGCGGGATGTTCCCCATCGATCCGATGAAGGTGAAGAACGCGGCGACCGGTCCGATCAGGGCATCGCCGAGGACGGCCAGCGGCCCGGCCCCCGCGCCGCTGCCGGGAAACAGCCAGGTGAAGAACTCGGCCGGGACGACCACGGCAATGATCCCGGCCAGGGTGAAGCCCACTGTCACGTCCTTCCAGACCATGTGCCATTCGCCGAAATAGCGCCCTGCGAGGTCCGACCAGACCGCCCGGCTCTTCAGCAGGTCCGCGGGGTCGGCGTCGGCCTCGTCCGTGTCGGCCTGCAAGCGCTCGCGCACCGCACCGATCAGGCGCCGGGGCCGGGTCAGGGCAACGATGCCCCACATGGCCAGGATCAGCAGGAGCCCACCGACATATTCGGCCACCACGAAGTGCCAGCTCAGGAAGACCGAGATCACGATGCCCAGCTCGATCACGAGGTTGGTCGAGGACAGAAGGAAAGCCATCGCCGGAACGAACCCCGCCCCCTTGGCGAAGAGCGCCCGCGTTGTGGCCAGCGCCGAAAAGCTGCAGGAGGAGGAAATGAACCCGAAAAACGTGGCCAGCGCCACCGCGCGGGCCTGCTTGTCGCCCATGGCGCGGCGCATCTGGGCGCGGCCCACGAACAGCTGGATGGCGGAACTGATGACATAGCCGAGCCCGAAGGCCCAGAACGCCATCCAGAAGAACCCGGCACTGGTCAGCGCCGCATCCGCCCAGAGCGACAGGAACCCGGCCGTCAAACCGTGTGGGGCAGATGGTTGGCCATCACGGCCCCGATTTCAGGATCTGGTCCATGGTGATCGCGGGCTGGGCACAGCCGGCCTCGCCCACCACCTTGGCGGGCACCCCTGCCACGGTGGTGCTCTCGGGCACGTCCGACAGAACGACCGACCCGGCGGCAATGCGCGAGCAGCAGCCGACACGGATGTTGCCCAGGACCTTTGCGCCGGCCCCGATCAGCACGCCGTCGCCGATCTTGGGGTGGCGGTCCTCCTCTTCCTTGCCGGTGCCGCCGAGCGTCACCGAATGCAGCATGGACACATTGTCGCCCACCACGGCCGTTTCACCGATCACGATGGAATGGGCATGGTCGATCATGATGCCGCACCCGATCCGCGCGCCGGGGTGGATGTCCACGCCGTAGACCTCGGAACTGCGCATCTGCACGAAATAGGCAAGATCGCGGCGCCCCTGGGCCCACAGGTAATGCCCCAGCCGATAGGCCTGCATGGCCTGAAACCCCTTGTAATACAGGATCGGCTGCAACAGCCGGTGGCAGGCCGGGTCGCGTTCGTCGATCGCGGCCAGGTCCGCACGCGCAGCCTCGACCAGCCTCGGGTCGTTGGCATAGGCCTCCTCGGCGATCTCGCGCAGCAGCACCATGCTCATCTCGTTCGAGTTCAGCTTTGCCGAGAAGCGATAGGACAGCGCCTTTTCGAGAGTCTTGTGGTGCAGCACGCAGGCATGAATAAGCCCGCCCATCAGCGGTTCTTCCGCGATGGCCTTTTCGGCTTCGGCGGTGATCCGGGCCCAGACCGGGTCGAACTGGGCGAGATGCGGTTGCGGCTGTGCCATGACGGGCCTCCTTTTGTCCGGGTGCTAACCCAGATAGGGTGCATTGGCCAAGAACAAACCCGTGATTGAAAAGGTCACGAAAATGGATGACCACGACATCGCCGAATTGAAACAGGCGCTGGTGGACCGGCTCGCCGCGCTTGACGAGGAAGACGCGCGGGGCACGCAAGGTCAGAGGACCGTGGACCTGGACCAGCAGGCCGTGGGCCGGCTGAGCCGCATGGACGCGCTTCAGAACCAGGCCATGGCCAAGGCCCAGGCCGCGCGCCGCGCGGGCGACCGCCGCCGGGTTCTGGCCGCCCTGGAACGAATGGATGACGGCGAATACGGTTATTGCACGGACTGCGGAGAGGCACTGGCGCCCGCGCGCCTGCGCGCCGACCCCACCCTGCCGCGCTGTCTTTCCTGCACCCGCGGCTGACGCCGCGCGCTCCGGGCCGAGTCCTGCCGCCAGTCCTCCAGGGCCTGCAACAGCACCGCGAGCGCGGCACGGTACTCCGCATCGCAGGCCCGCCGATGGCCGCTGCGCCGCCAGGCCATGGCCTCGGAGGCGAGCGAGCCGCAGCCGCGCCCGGCCACTGGGCGGCGCAGGCGCTTGCGAACCCGGTCGGACAGATGCGCCGCCGCGACCAGCGCTGCGGCCACCCCCGGCCAGTCGGCCCTGGGCCGGGCCAGAAGCACCCGCACCCCCGCGTCCAGGTCGTGCCAGCCCGGTTGCCGCATCACGGAGTGACGGTCAGGCGACGCGCCGGGCCCGGGCCGTATCGGTCCGAGACCTGCGCCACGGATATGGTGACGGCGCCGCTTGCCCCGTCGCTGGCCTGCGCCGCGGCACTGTAGGTCCAGTGCGGGGTGTCGCGCGTGACCTCGCGCAGCAGGGTCTCGCCAGCGCGGACCTGCACGCGGTAGCACTCGTTCGCCTCGCCCAGGGGCACCTCGTCCCGGTCCCAGCTATCGCCCTCGATCCGTGTGCGACGAACCCAGGTGAGCGCAAGGTCGCCACCGGCTTTCGCGGCGCGCAGATGCGCCACCGGGTAGGGCCGCCGCCCGTTGCCGCGAAACGTCTCGCGGCGATACTGGTAGCTGGGGTCGGAAATGGGCCGCATCGCCGGGCCGTAGCGGTAGTGCCGCAGGGTGCCGCGCGCGGCCGGCGCCAGCGCGATCTGTCCGGGTGTGCCGTCCATCAGCACGAAGACCGAACCGACAGGCCAGGTTTCAGGCATCAGCCCGTCGCTGCCCGCCTGGCCGCGCAGCCGCAGGCGCAGGTCGTATGTCCTGTCGCCCACCAGCGTGGCCTCGGCGAACTGGAAAAGCTCCCAGGTGTCCGCGGTGCCATCGCCAATGGCGGCCAGGTTGCCGCCGCCCAGCACCTGGGCCTCGGCGAGGCTTTCCAGCGCTCCGCGGATCAGCCGCACCCGAAGCGCTGCGCCCCGGTCCCAGGTGCCGGGCTGCGCCGCCGCCATGGGTGTTTGCGTCACGCCGATGACCGCCGGGTGGTGCAAGACCCGTTCCAGCGCATACCCTGCGTCCTGGTCCGAGGCATGCAGCGCCACGCTGCCGGGCCAGGGCAGGCCGCTGACGGCGGCATGGGGCGCGAGTTCATCCTCGTCACCGCGCATCAGCGGCAGGTCCATGAGCATCAGTTCCACCGGGATCGGAGCGACATGGGGTTTCAGCACCGGCGCGCTGCCCGGCACCGGGTGACGGTCATGGACCGAGGGATCCACGCGCACCGCCTCGAGCACCTGCCGGTCGGTCTGTTCCGACAGGTCCACGCGGTAAAGCCCGCCGCCCTGCCCCGCAGGCAGGCGCAGCACGTCGCCGGGGCCGAGACCTGCACGCGAGGGCGGCAGGGCAAAGCGCGCCGTGTCGCGCGCCAGCCGCGCCTCGGCCAGCCAGCGTTCGGCGATGCGCAGACCCTCGCCGCGGGTCAGCGCCAATGACAGTTCCGAACGCGCGGTGGTCGGCGTGGTATCGCCCGGGTATATCGCCTCGGTGGCGCGCACCTCGTAGTCACCGTCGGCCTCGACATGGGACAGTTGCAAGCGGCCCACGACCTCGGGCGCCTGGGCACGGGTCAGTTCGATCGCGCCGGGATCGTCTGGCGAGACGGCGAATTCACCGCCCGCAACTTCCGCATCGGCCCGGCCCGTGCGGTGCCGGAAGACCAGCCGGCCGTCCCGCTCGATCGCGTCGAAGCCATAGGCCAGCATCAGCGGTTGCAACGCCGCACGGCCGGTCTCCACATCCGGCAGGCTGTAGCCGCGCACCACGCCAAAAAGCCGGCCGACATCGAAATGCACGATCCCCGCGCTGGTGCAGATCTCGGCCACCACCGCGGCAAGAGACCGCGCCGTGACCCGCCCGTTGATCCAATGCCCCAGCGTGTAGTTCACGGAATCCGACCACAGGTCGGCCCGCCCCGGAAAGGCCGGATAGGGCCGCGCATCCCAGGCCCAGACATGGATGTGGCCGGTGTCGACCATGGGCTGGCCGGTCACGGACGAGACGGGGTTGCCCGCCTGCGATCCGTAGTGATCCTGAAGAACCGTGAGATACTGACGTTGAATGAAGTCGTCGCGCACCCCGGTCGAGGCCCGCGGCAGCCCGCTTTCCGAGGACTTGGGATCGACGAACTTGTTGGGCTGGTTGGTGCCCTTGTCCACGGCCGGGCAGCCGATTTCGGTAAACCAGATCGGCTTGCCCTCGGGCTGCCAGGCGGTGGGCGTGGCCTGGCGCGTGCCGCCGATGCGGTTGTAATGGGCATTCTGCCACCAGCCACGGATGTCCTTGGCCCGCCAGAGCCAGGGTTCGCCCGCGCCGTCGGTGATGGGCGTGCGAATCTGTGCCGCCTCGGCCTCGGGCGAGTGGTAATACCAGTCGTAGTGTTCGCCGCCCTCGATCCCGGCGCGCAGGTAGTCGGGGTTGTAGATGCTGCCCCAGTGGGCATCGGCGTGGTCGTCGCCCTCGCGCCAGTCGCTCAGCGGCAAGTAGTTGTCGATGCCCACGAAATCGCACTCGGGATGCGCCCAGACCTCATCGAGATGGAAATGCTTGTCCGCCGTGCCCGGCGGCTGGTAGCCGTGATACTCGCTCCAGTCCGCTGCATAGCTGATCTTGCAGTCGGGACCGAGGATCGCGCGCACCTCTTCCAGCAGCGTCACCAGGCCCGCCACGAAGGGAAAGCCACCGGCGCCGCGGATCTGTGTCAGCCCACGTAACTCCGAACCCAGGAGGAAGGCATCCACGCCCCCCGCCGCCGCGCAAAGATACGCGTAATGCAGGATGAAGCGACGATAGGACCATTCCTCGGGGCCCGCATACACGACTGTCCCATCATGCGCCGTGAAATCCCCCGGCTGCGCTTGGCCCAGAAACGCCGCAACTTCTGCCTCGGCCTGCGCCGTGCCGTCCGGGCTGCCCTCGACCCCGGCGGCCAGGCTCGCCGTGATGCGCCCGCGCCAGGGCAGGTGCGGCTGGCCCTCGGCACCGGTCCAGGGGTCGGTCAGTATGTTGCCCGCGACCTGGTCCATCAGGATGAACGGATAGAAAACCGGCGACAGGCCCCGCTCGCGCAGCGCGCCGATCGCCTCGATGACCGAGGCATCGGCAGGCGTGCCACCGTAAAGCTTGGCCCCGTTCTGAGCGGCGACCTGGTGCGCCTGGGCGCGCGTCAGACCCGAGACCCGCCAGGGCATCCCGGCGCTGTCGGCCTCTTTCTGGTCCACCTTGGGGCGCAGGTCACAGGTGCCACAGCGCAGGTCGCTCCCGAACCACGACACCACGAGCGCGGCCGAGCCGCAGCCGGGCAGTTCGTCCTGCAAAGCATCCAGCGAAGTGACGAAATCCGTCCGACCCGAGGCTGCGTTGAGGTTGGCCGCCGCCCGGTTCCCGAAGCCGTGATCGAGATAGACCGGTGTGGTCGCCAGGGCATATTCCCCCGTGCCGGGGATCATCGAGACCGCGCGGATTGTCTTGTCGATGCCCGTCCCGGGGCCGCCGGCCTGATCGGGGCGCATGACCTCGAAGTTGAATTGCGGCACCCGGTTGCCGAACTGGCCCAGCGGAAGGTCCTCCATCACCACGTAGGCCGTGCCGCGATAGGCCGGGGCCATCCCCGCACCCTCGACCGCCTCGATCTTCGGGTCGGGCAGCTGGTCCGGCGTGCCGCGGTGCAGCCGCATGTTCAGGTGCTCGGGGGCGACCTCGCGCCCGTCGGCCCAGACCCGGCCCACGCGCGCCACCTCGCCCTCGCAGAGCGCGACGGCCAGGCTGATGGAGTAGCTGTATTCTGTCGTCGCGGGTTGCGGCGCCCCGCCCTTGCCACCGCCTGAACGTTCGCGGTGCTCCCGGAACTCGGTGGCCCAGATCACCTGGCCGGGGATGCGCATCCGTCCGTGCAGCTGGGGCACGGCCGTGCCCTCGCTGGCCCCTGTCAGGCGCAGGCGATCCAGGCGGCCCACCTCGACCGGCTCGCTGCCTGCCCCCAGCAGGCGCTGGTCGATCATCCGTCCCACCGTGGCGCCGACAGCGCGCCCGATCACCGCGGAGCTCAGCCCAAGGACCGAGCCACCGATGGCCCCGCCAGCCGCCATCCCGGCGGCAGAAAGTACAATCGTGGCCATGGACTACTCCTTTTCAGTGAGAGGGGGAAAGGCGAAGGCGGCCACCAGCCGCCTGCGCCATGGGGCCGAAAGATCGGAGTCGATCACCCCGTGTCCCCGGTAGGCATGCACGAAGCGCGGCCGCGCGCCATCGGCGACCATCAGACCAAGGTGCTTGGCAACCGCGCCACGCCGCATGCGGAACAGAAGCACATCACCCGGCCGCACCATCGCAGGGGGCTTGCGGATCAAATGGACCTCCAGCCCGGCGGCGAGGAGTTCCCGCCCCTGCGGTTCGGACCAATCCCAGGTATAGGCCGGCACCGGCAGCGGCGGAGTGCCGCTGTGCTCGGCCCAGACCCCCCGGACCAGGCCAAGACAGTCGCAACCCACGCCGCGCAGGCAGGCCTGGTGGTGATAGGGCGTGCCGATCCAGCCCCGCGCGATCTCGACCAGCGCAGTCATGATGGCAGACCCGAGTGTACAGGAGTCAGGCTTCCGCCGCCGTTGCTCTCGCCTTGGCGGGGCACCCGCATGAGCCAGTCTTCACCCGGAATATGAGGAAAGCCCTGGAAATTTATGAAATTGCTGAATTTGAGGCGGCATGTCTTTCTGCGTTTGTCACAGCCGGCCACGACGCGCACCCGGTCGCCAGGCCCCGGCGCCGCCCCCAGTGGCGCCCAAAGGGCCACCGTGCGCGAGCCATCCTCGGCAAAGGTGTCGTGTTTTATGTGCTGACACAGGCCCGCCGCGGGGCCGGTCAGAACCTCCAGCGTGCCGCGGGTGAACCAGCCAGGTTCATAGGCGTCCAGCCCGTTGAACCACAGCACCCGGGCCCCTTCAACGCCCGCAACTTCGGCGTGCGCGGAATAGGCCGGGTCAGACAGGTCCACCCGGCAGCGCGCGTCCCCCAGCACGGCGCTGCACGGCGCCTGGTAGACACGCCCCTGCGGCTGGTTGAGGGCCTCGGTCAGGCCGCGCAACTCGGCATGAAAGGCCCCGGCCTGGCGGCGAACCTCGCCAAGATGCCCGCGAAACCGCAGGACGCGCTGGGTCGGGTCCGCCCAGTTCACCTGCCAGAGCCGCAACTCGGCCCCGTCATAGCGACCGGCCTCGATGTCGGTCTCTGTGATGGCGGCATCGCTGAGGGCGCCCATGGCCTCGGTATTGTCCACCGACAGACCCGTACCCGCCATGACCGCCCGCGCGGTCAATCCAGATTGCGCCTTGAAATCAATACCCTCAAACGCAATGCTCAGGTCGTGATCGGTAAAGCCATGGGTCACGCCGTCGACCCGCGTGATGGCCCAGCAGCGACATAGCGTCGTCAGGCCCGTTTCCAGGTGATCCGTCAGACCGGTCATACCCGCACCTCGACAACCGGCACCTCCGGCACCTCGCCGGCCTGGAAATTCGCGACGCTGGTGCGGATCTGGTCGATGTCGAAACGCACCGGGACGTCGAACTCGAACCCCGCCGTGACCTCGGCCTGAAGATCCGGTGGATGGCCAAAGGTGATGACGCCCGTGGTCACGTCGATCTCGTAGTCCACGCCCTGCTGCACCGGGTCGCCGCTGACCTGGACATGCACGCGGCCCGCCACCGGCTTGGCAATCGGGCGGAAATAGCTGTGCTCACCTGAACGATATGTTTTAACGAGCTGAAAATCCTTGCGACTCTCGTCACCCATGCCAAGAAGTTGATCGCCGTCGACGACCCCCTGCGAGGGCGGCGACGACTTGAAGTCGCCCCAGTCCTTCCAGCGGAATCCATAGAGCTGCCCCCGGCGTGCCTCGAAGAAGTCCACCAACGCGGCCACGTCATCGAGCGAGCGCAGCCCCATCCCCGCATCATAGCGGCGGCGCGAATGCGCCCACGGCGTGTTGCGCTCCTCGAAGCCGTTGGCCAGCGTGACCACCTCGGTGCGCCGTTCCGGCCCGCCGATCGAGCCGAAGCTCAGCGAGGCGGGAAACCTGATCTCGTGAAAGTTCATTTCTCGACTCCTCAGCGGTTGCGTTGGCCGCGCGCCACCAGCCGCGACATCCGCGCGGCGATCTGGCCCTGGCTGCGCTGGAATCCGGCCACGTCCGGGGTCGTGATGTTCATGGTGACGTTCACCGGGCCACCCCCCTGGCCGCGCACGCCCAAACGCCCGTCGCTGCCACGGGCCAGCGGCATGATGGCCTCGGGCCCCGCCTCGCCCATCAGCCCGGTGCCCCCGCGCATGGGAAAGGTGGTGGCCCGATCAACCACGCCACCGCGGGCAAAGGGCAGCACCCGCCCGTTTGACAGCGCCCCGCCCTTGGCAAAGGGCATCATCCCCGAGACCAGCGAATTGACACCATCGGCCAACATCCCGCCGAAATGATCGGTCACCGGCCGCATCGCGTTGTTGTAGACGGTTTTCGACATGGCCTCGGCCACGGTCGACAGCGCATCCGACAGTTTCATGCCGTCGAAGACCAGCCCGTCGAAGGCACGGCGCAACCCGCCGGAAAAGCCGCGCTCCAGCTTGCCCAGGTCGCGGGTCGTTTCGGTCAGGGTCGATTGGGTTGCCCGCAACTGCCCCTCGAAGGCATCGGTCAGCGTCGTCACCGTGCCCAGTGTCTGTTCCAGCGCGCGCGCCTCGTCTTCAAGCGCTTCGAACCCGTCAATCTCGTCCATCTCTCGCTCCTTCATCCGGGAAGGCCCGGCTCAGTTCCTCAAGGCGTTGGCGCGCCATGGGCGCGGCGGCGGTGTCCACGCCCAGCATCAACCACAGCTCGGCCGGGGTAAGGGCCCAGAACTCGGCCGGGCGCAGTCCAAGGTGCCCCAGTCCCCCGCGTAAAAGGGCGGCCCAGTCCATGCGGTTACTCCGGCACCGCAAAGGCACGTGCCAGAAGCTCGGCCGCGACCTGCGCGGCCCGCACCAGTCCGCCCTCGATCTCGGCGCTGACCAGGTCGCGCGGGCCGCCTTGCCAACCGCCACCACGCAGCCCGGCCACGATCAACGCCAGCACGTCCCGGCTGGAATAGCGGCCTTCGTCGAAGCGGCGCACCAGGTCGGGCAGGCTCTCGCCGCCGAGGGAATGCTCCAGTTCGGCCAACGCCCCGAGGGTCAGCTTGCAGAGGTGTGCCTGCCCGTCGATCACCAGCGCCACCTCGCCTGCCTGCGGGTTGACCATCACGGCAGCGCCGTGAAATCGACCGGGCCGGCCGAGGCCAGCGCCATCTCGTAGGTTGCCTCGCCGTCGTGACTGCCGGCATATTCGATAGATCCCACCTGGAACCGGCCCTGCACGGTGCCGAAATCGGGAATGATGACCTGGAATTCCGGCGTCTCGCCGTCAAAGAAGATCTGGCGCACCCGCTCGTCCGTGGCCGCGTCGCGGAAGACACCCGAGCCGCTGATCTCGGCGGTCTTGACGCCCGCCCCGCCCAGCAGCTCGCGCCAGCCGCCTGTGCTCTCCATGCTAGTCACATCCACGCTCTCGGAATTGAAGGCGATCCGCGTGGCGCGCAGACCGGCGGCGGTATGAAACTGGCCATCGCCGGTCATGTCGATCTTGATGAGAAGGTCCTTGCCATTCTGGGCTGCCATGTGTCTTGCTCCGATGAGTTGAAAATCAGCTGTCGTCCACGCGGGCGCGGAAGGTCAGGTCGATGCGGCGCTGGTCGCCGGGGCGCAGGCGCCGGGCGCGGGCCTTGGCAAAACGAAGCGCCACCAACCGGCCGCGGTTCAGCACCAGCGGCGCGTCCACCAGCGTATCCGAAACCGCCGCGGCCAGCGCCTTGGCCTCGGCAAAGCCCGCGGCCTCGGTGATCACCGAAACCGTGAAATCATGCGTCGCGCCCTGGCCGGTCTGGTCGGAGGCGTCGCGCACCCGTTCCGGCCCCAGCGTGACGTAAAGCGCCGGTTCCGGCCCCGCGGGCGGCGCGTCGAAGATGTCGCCCCCAGACAGCGCGGCGACCTCCGAATTGCCTGCCAGCGCCTGGTAGACGGCCGCCTGCAGGGCGGCGGAGACGGCATAGCTCATGCGATCACCTCTTCCTCGGCGTCGGCCACAAGGTAACGGCCGTCGGCGTCGTCCTCGGTCACGGCCAGGATGCGAAGAACCCGGTCGCCCTCACGAAACCGCTGACCGGCGACCGGGCGCGACGGGGCGCCAGACGGTGCGGCCCGCAGGGTGACGCGATAGCGCACCCGCGACACCGCCATCGCCGCGCCCGAGGTCTCGCGCCCGCTGCGCGACTCGACCTGCGCCCAGAGCGTGCCAAGCGCGGCCCAGCTTTCGGTAAAGCCGCCCGCGCCGTCGGCCAGGCTTTGCGGGCTCTCCAGCACAAGGCGCCTGTTCAGACGAGGGGCCATCACACCACCCCCCGGCCCAGGCGCAGGCTGCGGTAGCGTTCGATCAGGGCGCTGACGCCGAAGGGCATGCAGCCGCCATCGTACTGGGTTTCAAGCCGGTATTCGTAGTAGTGCGCCGCCAGCAGCATCACCGCCTGTTGCAGGTCGCTGGGCAGGTCCGACCAGTCCGGTCCGAAGCCAGCGAGAAACCGCAGCCGCACCGACCCGGCGCGCGGGATCATCGGCAGGGCCGTGCCCGCGGCCAGAAGCGCCGGGCGCTGCATGTCAGGCCGCAGGGTCCAGGCTGCCGCGTCCACCGCGTTTTCCTGGCCCATGCGATCCAGCAGCACCACCTCGGCCACGGCGCTGACCGGGGCGATGGGCAAGGGCTGTCGCACTGGATCAGCCCAGGCCGACAGTGTCAGGGCAAAGTCCCGCTCGATCAGCACCTTGGAGGTGCGCCCCTCGATCGCGGCCATGGCCGAACGCAGGAACCCCTCCAGCAGCCCGTCCTGCAAGCCGTCATCGGAAAAGCCCGATCCGAGGCGCAGGTGCTCCTTGAACAAACCCAGCGGCAGGGCGCTTTGCGGCACCGTGGTCTCTTCGATCAACATCATCAGCTTTCTCCGAAAACGGCTTGTCGTGTCTTGGGTAAGGTGCCCGGGCGCAGGCCCCCCGCATCGCTCGGACGGAAGGAAGCAGCTGGACAACACGGGGGTGCCCCGCGCCATGCCCGCGCCCGGGCCGGGGGGCGGCACCATCTCCGCCCCCCGTCCGGTGACGGCCTCAGGACAGGCCGAACTTCAGCAGCTTGATGGCGGCAAAATCGCTGACCGCCCCGCCCACGCGCTTGGTGGCGTAGAACAGGACGTGCGGCTTGGCGCTGAAAGGATCGCGCAGCACCCGAAGGTCCGGGCGTTCAGCCACGGTGTAACCGGCCGAGAAATCGCCAAAGGCAATGGCCATGGCCCCCGAGGCAATGTCGGGCATGTCCTCGGCCACCAGGACCGGATAGCCCAGCAGCCGCGCGGGTTCCCCGGCCGTCAGCCCGTCCGACCACAGGAAACGGCCGTCGGCATCCTTGATCTTGCGCACCGCCCCGGCAGTCTTGGAGTTCATCACGAAGGTGCCGCTGGCGCGATACTCGGCGCCCAGCGCATAGACCAGGTCGATGATCGCATCCGCCGGGTTGGCCGCGTCGAAGCCGCCGTCGGCCCCGGTCACGACATAGCCGAGGTTGCCCCAGGACCAGCCGCCGTTGGCCACGGTCGGCGCGGTCAGGAAGCCCTGCGGCTTGTCCACCCCGTCGCCATCGACAAAGGCCGCCGCCTCGGAGCGGGCGAACTTGTCGGCGATGCGCGTGGCCAGCCAGGCCTCGATGTCGAAGGCGCTGTCATCCAGCAGGCGCTGGCTCGCCTTGGGCAGGGCCGAAAGCTCGTGCAGCGCAATGCTGATGCGGTCGATCTGCGGCGTGCCGCTCTCGCTGGTCGGATCGGTCTCGGTGGCCCAGCCCGCGCCCATCTCGGCATGGTCGACCAGCACGTCGTAGGACGTTGCCTCGACCTGAACGACATTGGCGATGGCCCGGATCGAGGCGGTCGAGGACAGCGTCGACCGGATCATGTTCGAGGTCTGCGGATCGACCAGGTAACCGCCATCGGCCGCCACGGCACCGGACATGGCCTTGCCTTCCATTTCGAGGCCGCGCAGCCCGTCATCGTCGCCCGACCGCAGGTAGGCGGCAAAGGCCTTCTGGTGGGGCGCCTCTTCCGAGGCGGCGGTGGCCAGGGCCGGGCGGGCCCCGGCGATGGCGGATTTGCGGTCAAGCTTGCTCATGCGTTTGTCCTGTTCCTGAAGCTTCTGGTGAATGTCGGTTGAAAAGGCCCGGAAATCGGACATGAACCCGGCCATCGCCGTTTTCAGATCCCCGGCCGGAGACGTGTCGTCGCCGGCCCGAGCCTTCGTCTCGGGGTTGCTCATCTGTGCGATTCCTTCAGATAAGTTTTTGAAACGCCGGGCCTATTTCGGGACCAGCAGGCCACGGGCCTCGTTAAAGACCTGCGCCAGTTCACGCATGACCCGGGCGTCAGGGTCGTCCCCCTTGGCCCCGACCCGCGCATCGGGAAGCATCGGGAATGTCACGAGGGACACCTCCCAAAGCTCCAGCTCGGACAAGAGGCGTCCGCCCTTGTCATTCTTGGCCGCCCGCAACGTGCGATAGCCGATCGACAGCCCGTCGATCGCCCCCGCCTCGATCAGCGCGGCGGCCTCGCGGCCGCGGGCCACGTCGCGCAGGATGCGGCCCTTGACCCAGAGCCCCCGGTCGTCCTCGCGCACCGTGTCCCAGACACCGATGGGCTGTGCCGGGTCATGCTGCCAGAGCATCTTGACGCGCCCCCCGCGGCCTTCCAGCCGGTGCAGCGAGCGGGTGTAGGCCCCGCGCTCGACCACGTCACCGCCCTTGTCGGGCGCCCCGAAGAGCGAGGCATAGCCCGCCACCTCGGCGCCATCGACCACCAGTTCGGTGCCGAAACCCATGTACTTGTGTTCCAGGTTCATGCCTTTCTCCTCTCACGGGGCCGTGGCCAGAAGCGATTGTGCCGCCTGCGCCAGGATCACCCCCACCACGCCGAAGACCGTCAGCCACAGGCGGCGTTCCAGCCGCTGCATCATGTCCTCGATCTTGCTCAGCTGTGTGTGCAACTGGCTGAATTGCAACGCCGTCAGGCGCTCCTGCGCCTCGATCCGCATGGCCGGGGCACAGTCGAAGGCCTCGCGCGGGAAGGGCCGGTCATCCATCGCCAACCTCCTCTGTCGGCAGGCCCAGCAGGCGGCGCTTCTCCGTGTCCGTCAGGAAGTCGGCCCCGCCGATGCGGGCCCATTGCGCCTCGCGTTCAGCCGCCAGTGCCGGAACCTGGTCCAGGTCGGGGCGCAGCCTCACGTCGTCGCCGGTGAAATCATTCAGCCAGTCGGACAGCGCGCCGGTGACGCGGGCCGCCAGCGGCAGCACCGTCAGGCGGTAGAAGGCGCGGTTGGCCTCCTGGTAGTTGGCGTAGGTGGCATCGCCGGGGATGCCCAACAGCATGGGGGGCACACCGAAGGCTATGGCGATCTCGCGGGCGGCGGCCTCTTTCGTCTCCTGGAATTCCATGTCGCTGGGCGAGAACCCCATCGGCTTCCAGTCCAGCCCGCCTTCCAGCAGCATTGGCCGGCCCGCGTTGCGCGCGCCCTGGTGCTGGCTTTCCATCTCCAGCAGCAGGCGATCGTACTGATCCGGACTCAACTGCCCCTGCCCGTCGACCCCGGCATAGACGATCGCCCCCGAGGGTCGCGCGGCATTGTCCAGCAAGGCCTTGGACCAGCGGCTTGCCGCATTGTGCACGTCCACCGCATTGGCGGCCGCCTGCATCGGCGACAGGCCATAATGGTCGTCCTGCGGGTGAAAGCTCTTGATATGACAGACCGGGCTGGGGCCATCGCCGACCTGAAAGCGGTGCTTGCGCCCGTTCACGGTATAGTCATAGGCCACGGGCCAGCCATCGGCCCCGGGCACCAGCGCCATCCGGTCCGAGCGCAACACGTGCAGTTCCACCGGCGTGCCCTCGGGGCCGGGCACCGCCTCCAGGTAGCCGTTTCCGGTCAACAGCACCTGGCCGATCAAGGCCTCGATCAAGTCTGCCCGGCCCTGCGCGCCGTTGGGGCGACGCACCAGATCGATCACCGGGTGGATGTCATAGCGGCGGTCGTGATCCTGCAACACCAGCGGGAGCGCGGCCACGGCTTCGGCAATCATCCTGACCGTGCGGAATCCGATGGGGTTCGCGGCAAAGCCTGTCCTGGTCAGGGTGGCGCTGTCGCGCGCGCTCCAGGTCACGCGCCCGGCACTGCCCCAGGCCGCCACCCGGCCCGCAGCCGAGGCCTTGACCTCGGGCGCGCCGGTCGCGGGCACAGATCCTGCCCCGGTTTCGCCACGCTTGAGAAAGTCGAACATCCAAATCTCCTCGATCCGCCCGATCCGTCATCTTGCGATCCAACGAGGCACAGACTCGGGCAAAGCCCTGAACGGGCCGGAAATGTCCCGTGCGCTGAGGGGGCAACAGAACCAACCCCATGCCGCAAAACGAAAAACGCCGCCCCGAAGGGCGGCGCGGCATGGCACGGGGCGGGGCGTATCTACAGGTGACGCAGGCGCGGGCTGCGATGCGCGCGCGCTGGAAGAAGCACCAGGTCGGTGATCGCCCAGACCAGCGCGTCGACCCGGTCAGGCGACCCCGTCCCGCTATAGCCTTGGGCGGTCATCTGGCACATCTGGTCCTCCAGATCGCCCAGTCCCCGCAGATGCGCCACGCGGCCCTGTTCGTAAAGGGCTGCGACTGGCTCGGCCCGCGCCGCCTTGGACCGGCCCGCGTGGACCGCCTTGTAGGGCACCGTATCGTCCAGCGATCGCACGATGCTCTCCACCATGGCCCCGCCCTGGTTGACCTCGGCCACTAGCCGGTCGGCCCCGTGCCGCGCCATGGCGCGCAGGGCGGCCGCGGCCCAGCCATTGGGCGACAGCCCCTGCACACTGGCATCCTCCAGCACGTAGACGCGCCAATCCTTCGGGGCACCCTGCGTGCAGGCCCCGACCACCACGATGCCGCAGGTATCGGCCTGTGGCCCCTGCCCGGCGGGCGGATCGACGGCGGCGACAACACGGTCCAGTTCCGGCGCCACGTCGACCCGCGCGGCCTCCAGCCCGTCGGTGGTCCAGAGTGCGCCATCGACATCCGACAGAAGCACCCCGTCCAGTTCCTGCCGCCCAAGCCGGGTGCCGGCATATTCGGCCATGACCTCCTCAAGGAAGGTATCTGCCAGGTAGGCGCGGTTCGCCTCGGTCGGGGCATTGGTCTGCACCGTCGAGGGCCGCGCCAGCAGGTCGGTCAGTGCCCTGACCCGGCGCGGCGTGGTGGTGACGCAGGCGCGTGGCTGGCGCCCAAGCCGCAGCCCGAATTGCAGCATCGGCCAGACCGCGTCCGCCTTGCGCCACTTGGCCAGTTCATCGGCCCAGGCGGCGTCGAATTGCGGCCCGCGCAGGGAGTCCGGATCATGGGCCGAGAAGACCCGCGCCGTAGCACCGTTGGGCCAGACAAGCATCTGCCGCCCCGCGATCCATTTCGGCCGTCGATCGTCCGGTGTGCAGGCCAGGATACCGCTTTCGCCAAAGACCATGACCTCGCGCGCCTGGTCCATGGTCTCGCCCACCAGGGCGATGCGCCGCGCCATTCCGGGGTCGCGCGGACGCGACCCCTCTGCCATCGACCTGACCCATTCGGCCCCGGCGCGGGTCTTGCCCGCGCCGCGCCCGCCCAGGATCACCCAGGTGCGCCAGTCCCCCCCGGGCGGCAACTGGTGGCCCAGCGCCCAGAACTCGAACAGGTAGGGCAGCGCCCGCAGTTCATCCGGCCCCAGGGTCCTGAGAAACGCCTTTCTCTCGGCAACATCTGCGGATGCGAGCAAGTCTGCACCCGATCTCAAATCGGGCCCGCTCGAAGTCGATCTCGCCGCTCTCAAGCCCGGTTCCGAACCTTTCATTGAACTCCGCCTCCAGTTTCTGGGCCTGGGCCATGGCCGTCTCCAGCTGTTTCTGCTTGGTTGCCAGGTCCCTGACCTCGCCCAGCCGGCCCGCCTGCAGATCGGCAAGGATACGGCTGAGGGTCTCGTTGATGCTTCGATTGAGCTGCCTAGCCTCCTTGATACGTTCAGCAGCGATTTCCTGATCGGCGGGTCTGCCGCCGCATTGGTTGCTCATAAGGGTCCACCCCACTGGTTGCTCCGCCCAGCGAGCGCGCGATGAAAACGGCCCCCGGGGTCGATCCCCGGGGGCCCTCACAGCCTGTCCAGCATGGTGGGACTCTACGTCCGACCGCGCGCCCGGTCAAAACTTGCCGGGACGTGACCGGGCGTTGCATTCACTCGGCCTGTTCGGCCTCCAGCGCGCGGTAGGCCGCAACATTGCGATTGTGCTCGGCCAGGGTGGTAGCAAAGTTGTGTCCGTCTCGCGGGTCCAGCGTCTTTGCCACGAAGAAGATATAGTCGGTCTCGCCGGGATTCATCACCGCCTCGATGCTCAGCCGGCCGGGGTTGGCGATGGGCGTGGGCGGCAACCCGTCGATCACGTAGGTGTTGTAGGGCGTTCGGGCGCGCAGTTCGCTCTGGCGCAGGCCCCGGCCCAGCACCCCGCGTCCCTCGGTGATGCCGTAAATAACCGTCGGGTCGGTCTGTAGCCGCATGCCCCGTTCCAGCCGGTTCTCGAAGACGCTGGCCACCGTGCGCACCTCGTCATAGCCGCCGGTCTCCTTCTCCACGATCGAGGCCAGGATGAGCGCCTCCTGCGGGGTCTCCAGCGGCAAGCCCTCGTCACGTCCGGCCCAGGCCTCGGCAAGGATGCGCGACTGCGCCTGCTGCATTCGTCCGACCAGCGCAGCCGCGTCATCGCCGGGCACAACCTGGTAGCTTCCCGGCGCCAGGCTGCCCTCATCGGGGACTTCGCCGATCTCGCCCGACAAAACCTCGAGGCGGTTGAGCGCGGTCATGACCTGCCAGCTTGTGACCCCCTCGGAAACGACGACGCGATACTGCGTGTCCGGGGCCTGACGTTTCTCGGCATAGATCGCCGGGCGTTCATCCGCGGTGGGATCGAACTGCGCCAGGTCCTCGTATTCGCGCGTTTCGGGGTTCAGTTCGCGCACCTCGGACAACACCCGCGTGACCCCGATGCGATGCACGATCTCGGTGCCGCAGGTGCTCTGACCGCTGGCCGTCACGATCTCGATGATCTCTTCCATCGAGGCCCCGCGGGGCACCAGGAAGGACCCGGCCTTGAGCTGTGACGCCTTGTCGGAATAATCCGCGCCGATGCGAAAGATCGCCGGCTGGGTAATCGCGCCGATCTCTGCCAGCTCCTCGCTGACCCCGCGCATATTGGAGCCGCGCTCCACCTGAAGACAGATCGCGGTCTCCAACGGGCCCCGGGCGGTGTATTCGCGATTACCCCAGCCAATCACGCCGGCCAGCAGGAAAAGCAGCACGATCAGGAAGGTCAGCGCATTGCTGGCGATATGTCGCCACATCTAGCCGGCCTTTCCGAACAGCACGCTCGCGTTTGTGCCCCCGAAGCCGAAGGAATTGGACAGCGCCACGTCGATCTTGCGCGCGACCTTTGCGTTCGCGGCCAGGTCCAGCGGCGTCTCGACAGCCGGATTGTCCAGGTTGATCGTCGGCGGCGCGACCTGGTCGCGCATTGCCAGGATCGAGAAGATCGCCTCGATCGCGCCCGCGGCGCCCAGCAAGTGCCCGGTCATCGACTTGGTGGACGACATGGTGACATTGGCCGCGTGATCGCCCAGCAGGCGTTCCACCGCCCCCAGTTCGATCACGTCCGCCATGGTACTGGTCCCATGGGCGTTGATGTAGTCGACTGCGTCCGGGGCCAGCCCGGCATCCTCCAGCGCGGCCTGCATCGACCGGTAGCCCCCCTCGCCATCCTCGGACGGCGCGGTGATGTGGTAGGCGTCGCCGGTCAGACCGTATCCGATCACCTCGGCATAGATTTTCGCGCCACGCGCCTTGGCATGCTCGTAGTCCTCCAGCACGACCATGCCCGCGCCCTCGCCCATGACGAACCCGTCGCGGTCGATGTCATAGGGGCGACTGGCCGACTCTGGATCGTCACCGCGCTTGGTGGACAGCGCCTTGCAGGCGTTGAACCCTGCGATGCCGATTTCGCAGATCGCGGCCTCTGCGCCGCCTGCGATCATCACGTCGGCCCGGCCCGCCTTGATCAGTTGCGCCGCATCGCCGATGGCATGCGCCCCGGTGGAACAGGCCGTGACAACCGCGTGGTTGGGCCCCTTGAACCCGTACTTGATGGCGATCTGACCGGAAATCAGGTTGATAAGCGCCCCCGGCACGAAGAAAGGCGAGACCCTGCGCGGCCCCTTTTCCTTCATCATCACGGCCGTATTCGCGATCGAGTTGAGCCCGCCGATCCCCGAGCCCGTCAGAACGCCAGTGCGCAATAGCGCCTCTTCCGTATCGGGCGTCCAGCAGGCGTCCTTGACGGCCTGTTCGGCGGCCGCCATGGCAAAGAGGATGAAGGTATCGACCTTGCGGACCTCCTTGGGCTCCATGTAGCGATCGGGGTTGAACGTGCCGCCCGCGCCATCGCCGTAGGGGACTTCGCAAGCATAGGACGTGGCAAAACCCTCGGGGTCGAAGCGGGTGATCCGGCCGGCCCCGCTCTGCCCCTCAAGGAGGCGCGTCCAGCTTTCTTCCACCCCGTCGGCCAACGGCGTGACAAGACCCAATCCGGTTACCACTACTCGACGCATGCTCTGCCCCTAGACTTCCTGTTTCGTCGAAACCTGATACCCCGGTCCGGGGCCGCGGGGCAAGGCCCACCGGCGCCCTCGGCACCCCCGTGCCGGCCCGTTTCCCGGCCACTGCCAGACCCGGAAACCCACGAAAAAGGGCGGTGCCGCGCGGCCCGCCCTCGTTCTTTACGACCTGAAGCGCCCCGGCGGGGCTGCGCGGTCAGCTCGCCTCGTTGATGAACTTCACCGCATCGCCGAACGTCTGGATTGTCTCGGCGGCATCATCGGGAATCTCGATGCCGAACTCCTCTTCGAAAGCCATGACCAGCTCGACGGTGTCCAGCGAGTCGGCGCCCAGATCATCAATGAAGGACGCCCCCTCGACAACCTTGTCCTCCTCGACACCCAGGTGTTCCACAACGATCTTGCGGACGCGATCTGCGACATCGCTCATGATAGTTCCTCACTTCGCTTCGGGGCTTTTCGCCCCCTGTTTGGGTTGCCCTCGCCGGGGTTGATGCGGCCGGGCGGCTCTTGCGGCCCTGCTCTAGGACCCGGACGGGCGGGAAAGACACCCGTCCGCGAAATCTTTGCGGCCTATATCAGAGATTCCCGGCGACGCAAACGCTTTCAGACCCGCCATCGCGGCTCATAGCATGGCCATGCCGCCGTTCACGTGCAGCGTGGTTCCCGTGACGTAACCCGCCTCCTCGCTGGCCAGGTAGAGCACCGCCGCCGCGATCTCTTCCGGGGTGCCCATGCGCGCCGCCGGAATCTGCCCGTTGATCGCCGCCTTCTGATCGTCGTTCAACTTATCGGTCATGGCCGTCGCGATGAAGCCGGGGGCGACGCAGTTGACCGTGATGCCCCGTGTGGCGACCTCCTGGGCGAGCGACTTGGACAGCCCGACCAGGCCGGCCTTGGCAGCGGCATAGTTGGCCTGGCCCGCGTTTCCGGTGGTGCCCACGACCGAACTGATGTTGACGATGCGCCCCCAGCGGGCCTTCATCATCGGCCGGATGGCCGACTTCGACAGCCGCATGGTCGAGGTCAGGTTGACCTCCAGAACGCTGTCCCAGTCCTCGTCACCCATGCGCATGAACAGGTTGTCGCGGGTGATCCCGGCATTGTTGACCAGGATGTCGACCCCCCCCATCGCCTCGCCAGCCCGTTTGACCAGGCCATCGACCGCCGCGCGGTCGGACAGGTTGCAGGGCAGGACGTGGGCGCGGCCGCCCAGATCGTCGGCCAGGTCCTGCAAGGGCGCCTCGCGGGTGCCCGAAAGGCCCACCGTGGCCCCCGCACCGTGCAGCGCGCGGGCTATGGCCCCGCCGATGCCGCCCGATGCGCCCGTGATCAGCGCTGTCTTTCCCGTCAGATCGAACATTGTGCTTCCTTCCCGTCCGCCCCTCGCTCGGGGCAACAAAATCCCAGACCTCGGGTCGCCCCGCCCGACGGCGGGGCCCCGGATCAGCCGTTCAGCGCCCCGACGGCCGCTGTCACGTCTTCGGGGGTGCCGACCGCGCGGGTGGCGACCGCGCGGTCGATGCGCTTGATCATCCCCGACAGCGCCTTGCCCGCGCCGATTTCCCAGGCCTCCGTCACGCCTCGCGCGGCCATCCAGGCCACGCTCTCGCGCCAGCGCACCGATCCCGTGACCTGCGCCACCAGCAACGCGCGGATCTCGTCGGGATCGTTGACAGCCTCGGCCCGCACGTTGGCCACCAGCGGCACCGCGGGCACGCCAATGGCGACCTCTGCCAGGGCCGCGGCCATACGGTCTGCCGCCGGCTGCATCAGGCGGCAATGGAACGGGGCACTCACGGGCAGCAGCATGGCACGTTTCGCGCCTTTGCCCTTGGCGATCTCGACGGCGCGTTCGACCGCGGCCTTGTGGCCCGAGACCACCACCTGGCCGGGATCGTTGTCATTGGCCGCCTGGCAGACATCGCCCTGCGCGGCCTCTTCGGCCACCGCCGTTGCAGTCGCGAAATCCAGGCCGAGCAGGGCGGCCATGGCGCCCTCGCCCACCGGCACGGCCTCCTGCATGGCCTCGCCACGAATGCGCAGAAGGCGCGCGGTGTCGGCGATGCTCAGGGCTCCGGCTGCGGCCAGCGCGGAATACTCCCCAAGGCTGTGCCCGGCGACGAAATCGGCCGCCTCCATCGTGACGCCCTCAGCCTCCAGCGCGCGCATCGCCGCCAGCGAGGTCGCCATGAGCGCGGGCTGCGCGTTGCGTGTCAGGGTCAGCTCGGCGATCTCGCCCTGCCAGACCAGCCTGGAGAGAGGTTCGCCCAGGGCCGCGTCGACCTCATCGAAGACGGCCTGCGCCGCCGGATAGGTGTGGGCCAGCGCCTGCCCCATACCGATGGCCTGGGCGCCCTGGCCCGGAAATACGAATGCCCGCATCGATGTGCCGTCCCGTCTGTTTATACGTCGCACCCGACCTAGCGGAAGCCGGCGGGCGGCACAAGAAAGGAGGCGCGTCTCAGGCCCCGCCCGGCAGGCGCAGGTCGGCCGCCAGACGCGCCCGCAGCGGTTCCAGGTCCGCCGGATCGCCGGTGCCCGCGGGCAGCACATCACCGCAAGCCAGCCGCACCTGGAGCTGGCCGCGCGCCCCGGCGCAGTGCAGCACCACCCCGCTGACGGCATCGAAGCCGTAAACCCCCAGAACCGGCGCCCGGCCGATGCCGGGGCCCGTGACCTCGCGCAGCTCGCCGCGCGCGGTATCGACCTGCAGCCGGACCGCACGGTGCCCCTCCGCGCGGGCATGCAGCGCCGCGGCCGCGCCGCCCAGCATCGCCGAAAGCACCAGGCGCGGCAGCGGGGCCAGCCCGTCCGCCGCCCCCGGGATCAGCCAGATACCCGCCGCCGCCAGGCCGCAGGCCAGGGCAAGCAGGATGAAGACCCCGCGGGCCAGCGCCAGCGCGCCACGTTCGGACTCGGCCGGGCCAATCTCGTAGCCCCAGAACTGCTGCTCGACCTGCGGCTGATCCGGCCGCACCGCGCCATGAACGGCGCGGGATCCAACAAAAGCCTGTTGCGGTTCGGTGAAAGATACCATCGTGCTGACCCCCGTGAGTGACCTGCACCGTCCTGCCCGCGCAATATGGCCTGCGCGCGGCGCAGCGGAGGAAACATTGCGCCCTCCCGCGCCCCTTTCGCTCCGGGCTTGAACCGCGGCCTGCAACCTGTATAAGGCCACATCCTTCCGCGTTGATAAGATGAACAGCGCAGTCTCTCGTGGGACGGGTGCGGAAGGCGAGTTGCCCGCCCTTTGAAATGCGCCGAAAATGAATGGAGTGCACATGCCGCTTTACGAGCATGTTTTGATTGCGCGTCAGGACCTGTCCAACGCGCAGGCCGAAGGCCTTATCGAACATTTTGGCACCGTCCTTTCGGACAACGATGGCAAGCTCATCGATTCCGAATACTGGGGCGTCAAGACGATGGCCTACAAGATCAACAAGAACCGCAAGGGCCACTACGCCATGATGCGGACCGATGCCCCGGCACCGGCCGTGCAGGAGATGGAACGCCTGATGCGCCTGCATGACGACGTGATGCGCGTGATGACCATCAAGGTCGACGCGCACGAGGAAGGCCCCTCCGTGCAGATGCAGAAACGCGACGACCGTCGCGAACGCCGTTAACAAACCGGATCAGGAAAGGACCATAAATCATGGCAGCCAAACCGTTTTTCCGCCGTCGCAAGACCGATCCCTTCGAGGGCGAGAACGCCCCCAAGATCGACTACAAGGACACCAAGCTGTTGCAGCGCTACATTTCCGAGCGCGGCAAGATCGTTCCCAGCCGCATCACGGCCGTGGGCGCCAAGAACCAGCGCAAGCTGGCCCAGGCCATCAAGCGCGCCCGGTTCCTGGCCCTGCTGCCCTACTCGGTCAAGTAAGGAGACCCGCACAATGGATATCATCCTGCTCGAACGCGTCGCCAAGCTGGGCCAGATGGGCGAAGTCGTCTCCGTCAAGAAAGGCTACGCGCGCAACTACCTCCTGCCCCAGCGCAAGGCGCTGCGCGCCAACGAGGTGAACATGAAGGCCTTCGAGGATCAGAAGGCCCAGCTCGAGGCCCGCAACCTCGAAACCAAGAAAGAGGCCAACGCCCTCGCGCAGAAGCTCGACGGCGCCAAGTTCGTCGTGATTCGCGCGGCTTCGGACGGCGGCTCGCTCTACGGCTCCGTCTCGCCCCGCGACATCGAACGCGAGGCCGCGGCCCAGGGCTACGACATCAGCCGCAAGCAGGTCGTCATCGGCGACCCGATCAAGGAGCTGGGTCTGCGCGACGTGACCGTGCACCTGCACCCCGAGGTCGAGGCGACGATCACCCTGAACGTGGCCCGGTCGCCCGAAGAGGCCGAGGTCCAGGCCTCAGGCAAGTCCATCCAGGACCTCGCCGCCGAGGAAGAAGCCGCCGCCGAATTCGAAATCCAGGAGCTTTTCGAGGACATCGGTGCCTCGCAGCTCGACGAGCTCGAAGAAGGCACTTCCGGCCTGGTCGAAACCCCCGAGGGGGAAGAGGACGACACCGACAAGGGCTGACGGTCCACCGACAGCAGAGCGACACTTGAACCGCCCGCGGCCCCGGCCGCGGGCGGTTTCTTTCGTCATGGGGCCGGAAACGCGGGCAAGACACGCCGAATGCAAAAAGGGCCGCCCGACGACGGCGGCCCTTCCGAACAACAGCCTCGCGCCGTTGCCTATTCGTCTTCCAACGCCTCGACGGACTTTTGCAGGTCGTCCTTGGTGACCTCCTTCTCGGTCACGTCGGCCTTGTCGAGAATCAGATCGACGACCTTGTCCTCGAACAGGGGCGCGCGGATCTGCTGCTGCATCTGCTGGTTCTGCTGCACGAACTCGAAGAACTGGCGTTCCTGGCCCGGATACTGGCGGGCCTGTTCCATCACCGCCTGGGTGAATTCGCTGTCGGAGACCTGGACCTCCTCCACCTGGCCGACCTCGGCCAGGTAGAGACCCAGCTTGACCCGGCGGCCGGCCAAGGCCTTGTGCTCTTCTGTGGGCTCGATCTCGGGGTGGTCGTGGCCTTCGACCTCCGGATGTTCCTCGTGCCAGAGTTGATGGGCGATCTGCTTGGCCTCGGTCTCGACCAGGCCTTCGGGAAGCTCGAAATCGACCGCCTTGTCCAGCTCATCCAGCAGGGCGCGCTTGGCCACGGCCCGCGCGGCGGTGCCGAATTCGTTTTCAAGCCGTTCGCGGATCTGGCCCTTGAGCGCGTCCAGGTCCTCGGCGCCGTACTGTGTGGCCAACTCGTCGTTGATCTCGGCCTTGGCCGGAGCCTTGACCGCCTTGATGGTGCAGTCGAACGTCGCCGCCTTGCCGGCCAGGTGCTCGGCGCCGTAATCCTCGGGGAAAGTGACCTCGACGGTCTTTTCCTCGCCGGCCTTCACGCCGACCACCTGCTCCTCGAAACCGGGGATGAACTGGCCCGAGCCCAGCACCAGCGCGAAATCCTCGGCCGAGCCGCCCTCGAAGGCCTCGCCGTCGACCTTGCCCACGAAGTCAAAGACCACCTGGTCGCCGTCCTTGGCCTTGGACCCCTTCTTGCGGTCCTCGAAATTCTGGGCGCTCTCGGCCAGGTTCTCCAGGGCCTCGGTCACGTCGCTCTCGGCGGGCTTGACCACCATGCGCTCGAGCTTGATCTGGCCGAAGTCGACCTCGGGCACCTCGGGCAGGCGCTCGTAGGTCATCTTGACCTTGACGTCCTGACCTTCTTTCCAGCTCTCGCCATCCACCATCTCGACGGCGGGTTGCGCGGCGGGCTTGTCGCCGGTGTCCTCGAAGTGCTGCGACATCGCACCGTCCACGGCCTCTTGCATGGCCTCGCCCAGCAGGCGCTGGCCGAACTGCTTTTTCAGCAGCGGCAGCGGCACCTTGCCCTTGCGGAACCCCTTCATCTCGACGTCCGGCTGGGCCTCGACCAGCTTGTCGGTGACTTTCTGGTCCAATTCGTCGGCGGTAACGGTGATTTCGTAGCCGCGCTTGAGACCTTCGTTGAGCGTTTCGGTGACCTGCATGTCGTCCTTATCCATAGCATGGGGGCCGCGGAGGCGTCCGCGGCGGTCAAAATCAGGGGCCTTCTAGGGGTCGGCGCGGGATGGCGCAAGCCGATTCAGGGCCGCGGTGACGGCACGCCCGGGTCCCGATGGTGCGGGTGGAGGGACTCGAACCCCCACGCCTCGCGGCGCTTGGACCTAAACCAAGTGCGTCTACCAATTCCGCCACACCCGCACATCGCCCACCGGACAGGGCGTCGCTCGCATAGCAAAGCCGGACCCGGGACGCGAGCGTAAAATCGTTCAGGCCATCACCAGCGCCGCCTCGGTGCGGCGCAGCATCCGGCGCGCGGCATCAAAGGGAGCGCGGTCCAGCAGATCCTGGCCGGGGAACAGGGCCTGCAACTCCTCACGCGCGGCACGGTCCATGTGGCGCAGCACCACCGGGCCGGGATTGAAGCTCTCGCTGGGCAGCCCCTCGGAGATCAGCACCTCGTGGGCGGCGCATTGCAGGTGAATGTAGGTGAGTTCGCACACCTGCGCGCTGCGCAGCACCGTGTGGTCGTTGACCAGGTGGGCCGCGGCCGCCAACACCTCGGATTCACCGAACAGCATCTCGGCGCGCCAGCCATCAACGAGGATCCGGTGCTGGGGCGAAACCTGCAAGTCGCGCGCCGGACGGCCGTGGCCAAGGGCATGGGCCCGGATCAGGACGGGGCGCAACTGCGGGTGCAACGCGAGCCTCAGGCTGGAGACATGCGTCCGCCCCACCCAGATCAACTGCTGCGGCCCGCTGTCCACCGTCAGAACCATGTCGCCCGCGGTCAGGCTCTCGACCGGGCGCGGGCCGTCCGGTGTCTCGATGAGGGTGCCTGTCGTGAAGCAGGGCACCGCCAGGTCGTCCACCTGGACCGCGGGCTGACCCAAGGACCCCGGACCCTCGCGCGCATCGGTCACGTTCAGCGCCACGCCGACAGGCGGCAGGACATCGACGAAGACCAGCCCCTCGACCGTGGCGTAGGCGGGCGAGGAATTGTCGAAGTTCAGCGCGATGGCCTCGTACTCGATGCCGGTATCAGGGTCCTCGAGGGTGAGCTGGTATTCGAATTCGACCGTGGAGTTCTTGTCGTAACTCTGGCCGTCGAAGTCCTGATCCTTGTGCAACCTCTGCTGGCCGTCGTTATCATCGACGGTCCAGTCGTTGTCCTTGACCGTCAGTTCCTCGTAACTCGCGGAATTGAGGGTGATGGTCAGCCCGACAAGATGCGACCCGTCCCCTTGGGTGACGCCATCGAGTTGTCCGCCACCGGAAACGGTGACGGAGGTCTCGCCCAACGCCCAGAAATCGTACTTTGCCATTGCCTCGCAGGCGCCGCTTCAACCGACGCATCTTTATTCGACGCCACCTTAGCAGAGTCTTCACCGCAACACTGCTAGGAAAAACCGGGGCGGTAAGGGGCTGTGGCCGCCCGGACACATCGAAAGGACATGACAGCACCGTGGTTTTGACACAATCTGCCGAAAAAAATCGAGGCAACGACAGCAGGAGCGAGAAACGCCATGCAGCAGGACCTGAGAGACAAGACCGCCGATCCGATCGCGCAGACCACGACCTTTGCGGGATTGACCGCTGGTACCATTGTACTGACGCTGCAGGGTGAAGCCCTGGTCGAGGACCTCGTCCCGGGCTGCAAGGTAATCACCCGTGACACCGGTGTCGCCGTGCTCAAGGAACTCCGGCGTCAGGACGCCACCCTTGCCCCGGTCGAAATCAAGGCCGGGTCGCTGGGGCACACCCGCCCCGGCAAGACCATGCTGCTTGGCGCTGAAACGCGGCTGCATGTGCGCGACTGGCGCGCCAAGGCGCTCTTCGGAACCGAGGTGGCGACGGTCAAGGCCCATCGCCTGCTGGACGGTGAATTCGTTCGTCAGCTGGCGCCGCGCCGCCTGACGCTGTGGGAACCGGTCTTCGATGACTGCCATATCCTCTATGCCGACGGCCTCGAGGTCGCCTCGGCCGCGGATTGACCCGGCGGGGCGTTGTTCCCCGGACTACAAGGTCCGCAGAACCCCGGGCAGGCGCTCCGGAATATCCTCGGCGATCAGGCCCGGCCCGAAGGACAGCGCGCATTTGCTGTGCAGCCAGGCCGCAGTCTCGGCAGCCCGGTGCGGGGCGAGTCCGCGCGCCAGCAGCCCCGTGACGAGCCCCGCCAGAACATCGCCGGACCCGGCCGTGGCCAGCCATGGCACCGCCCGGTCATATGCGCTGGAATTGATGGCACAGGCGCCGCCGGGGCTGGCAATCACCGTGTCCGGCCCCTTGAACAGAACCGTGCAGCCCGCACGACGCGCCGCCTCGCGGGTGGCGTCGACCTTGCCATAGGCCGGGCCACTGGTCGCCGGGGCGTCCAGTTTCCTGGCGATTTCGGGGAACAGGCGCGCGAATTCACCGCCGTGGGGCGTCAGGACGCAGGTGTCGTGCAAAAGGTCCAGAAGCGCGGCATCGCCCGAGATCAGCGTCAGCGCATCCGCATCAAGCACCGTGGGACGGTTGCACCGCAAGGCGGCCGCCACCAGGGTTGCCCTGTCCGCGCTCACCCCCAGCGCCGGGCCGAGGCAAAGCGCGTTGATGCGGTCGTCCGCGAGGGTCTTTTCCAGGGCTGGCCCGTCCGCCACCCTTTCAAGCATGATCGCCGTCAGCTGCGCCGCGGCCTCCTGCAGGGCCGCGGGCGGCACCCCCAGCGTCACCAGCCCCGCCCCGATCCGCAGCGCCCCGCGGGCGGCCAGCCGCGCCGCGCCGGTCCGGCCGGGCCCGCCCGACAGGACCAGCGCGTGGCCATGGGCGTACTTGTGGTTCAAACCCGCCTTGGCCCCTGCCTCCCGCGCCGGATCAACCAAGGTGACAGCCCCCGCAGGATCGCCCGCCCCCCGTTTCCGGTCCTCCAACCCGATGGGCGCTACCACGATCCGCCCACAGTGCGCCGGGCCTTGCGCCAGATGGTGCCCGGGCTTGGCCCGATGGAATGCGACGCTCAGATCAACCGTGAAACAGCCGCCCAGGGGCCGCCCGCTGTCCGAACACAACCCCGAGGGCAGATCGACCGCGACCACCCGCGCGCCTTGCGCACGCATCCGCGCGGTCTCGGCCATCACCGGCACGAGAGGCCCGCCCAGGGGGCGCGCCAGCCCGGTGCCGAAAAGCGCATCCACCAGCAAGTCCGGCGCGGGCTGCCCCGCCATCGCGCCAGGCGCCGCCAGGTCGCGCACCACGCCGCCCCAGCGGTCATGGTTGGTCCGGGCGTCCGGCGGCAGCCGGTCCGGGCCGCCGAAAAACAGGACCTCGACCGCCCAGCCCCGCTCCGCAAGCAGACGCGCCACGACAAAGCCATCACCGCCGTTGTTGCCGGGCCCGCTCAGTACCATCGCTCGATGCGGCCCGCGCGCCAGCTCCGGCCATTGCGCGAACACGGCCGCAACCAGCCCTTGGCCTGCACGCTCCATCAGGTCCAGCCCGGTCACGGCCCCGGATTCCATGGCCGCCCCCTCTGTGGCGCGCATTTGTGCGGCGGTCAGCAGTTCGGTCACGTTCTCAGCACCCCGACGATTCAATTACGCACGCACACGCGGCGATCTGCCTAAAATTTAAGCAGCGTTTCCGGATTCGCTCCGGTCCAACAGCCCCGTGCAGCCTATCGGATTGAGGCAGCTTGCGGGAAGTGGTCTGACAACCCCGAAGCAGACCTTGGCAAGGGGAGTCGCGCCGATGAAGAAGATCGAGGCAATCATCAAACCGTTCAAGCTGGACGAGGTGAAAGAAGCCCTGCAAGAGGCCGGCATTCAGGGTCTGTCGGTGGTCGAGGTCAAGGGCTTCGGCCGGCAGAAGGGTCACACCGAGCTTTATCGCGGCGCCGAGTACGTCGTGGACTTCCTGCCCAAGGTCAAGATCGAGCTCGTGCTCGCCGACGACCAGGCAGAGGCGGCTGTCGAGGCCATCGTGGATGCGGCCAAGACCGACAAGATCGGCGACGGCAAGATCTTCGTTTCGCCTGTCGAACAGGCGATCCGCATTCGTACCGGGGAGACGGGCGAAGAGGCCCTCTGATCCGATCCACACCACCCAATCTGATAGCAGGGGAAGACTAGAGACATGAGCAAAGCTGACGTTCTCAAGACGATCAAGGACGAGGAAATCGAGTATGTCGATATCCGTTTCACCGACCCGCGCGGCAAGCTGCAGCACGTGACGCTGATCGCGGACGAGGTCGACGAGGACTTCCTGGAGGAAGGCTTCATGTTCGACGGCTCGTCCATCCAGGGGTGGAAGTCCATCGACCAGTCCGACATGAAGCTCATGCCCGACACCGACAGCGCCTACATGGACCCGTTCTATGCCGAGAAGACCCTGTGCATGCACTGTTCCATCGTCGAGCCGGACACCGGCGAGGGCTATGATCGCGACCCCCGCGGCACCGCCGAACGCGCCGAGGCCTTCCTGAAGTCCAGCGGCATCGGCGATACGGCCTTCTTCGGCCCCGAAGCGGAATTCTTCCTTTTCGACGACGTGCGCTATTCGGTCGCCATCAACAAGGTTTCCTACGAGATCGACGCGCTCGACGCCTCTTGGAATACCGACACCGAATACGAGATGGGCAACACCGGTCACCGCCCGGGCGTCAAGGGCGGCTATTTCCCGGTCAACCCGATCGACGACGGCCAGGATATCCGCTCCGAGATGCTCTCGACCATGAAGCGGCTGGGCATGAAGGTGGACAAGCACCACCACGAAGTGGCCTCCTGCCAGCACGAACTGGGGCTGATCTTCAGCTCGCTGACCAAGCAGGCCGACGAGCTTCAGAAATACAAGTACGTGATCCATAACGTGGCGCAGGCCTATGGCAAGTCGGCCACCTTCATGCCCAAGCCTGTCGCGGGTGACAACGGCACCGGCATGCACGTCAACATGTCGATCTGGAAGGACAACAAGCCGCTCTTCGCGGGCGACAAGTATGCCGACCTCAGCCAGGAAGCCCTGTGGTTCATCGGCGGTCTTCTCAAGCACGCCAAGACGCTGAACGCTTTCACCAATCCCTCGACCAACTCCTACAAGCGCCTGATCCCCGGCTTCGAAGCCCCGGTCCTGCGCGCCTACTCGGCCCGCAACCGCTCGGGCTGCATCCGCATTCCGTGGACCGAGAGCCCCAAGGCCAAGCGTGTCGAGGCCCGCTTCCCCGACCCCGCTGCAAATCCCTACCTTTGCTTCTCGGCCCTGCTGATGGCCGGCCTCGACGGCATCAAGAACAAGATCGACCCCGGCCCCTCCTCGGACAAGGACCTCTACGACCTGCCGCCCGAGGAACTGGCCGACATTCCCACGGTGTGTTCCAGCCTGCGCGAGGCGCTGGAAAGCCTGGAAGCCGATCACGAGTTCCTGCTGGCCGGCGATGTCTTCTCGAAAGAGCAGATCGAGGGCTACATGGAGCTGAAGTGGGAAGAGGTCTATGCCTACGAGCACACGCCTCACCCGGTCGAGTTCAAGCTCTACTACAGCTGCTGATCCGGCCTCGACCGGATCCTGCGAGGATCATGAAGGGGGCGCGCCAGGTTGGCGCGCCCCTTTGCCTTGGGTCAGTATTGTCGCCCGGCATGGCACAATAGCGTTTCCAGATCGGACACAATACTGGAATTCAGGCCATATTGGCGAAACTCACCCGTTCCGGATGTGCCATTTGCTCCCAATTTAACACAATTGCTTCCTATCGCGGACATTTTTGACAGCTTTGTTGACGGTGCACTTGTTGCAGGAGATCGAGCAATGACCCATGATGCAAGAAGTACGATTGCCGCGCTTTGTTTTGCGAAACCGACCAAGATCGACTTCCAGTCCCTCAAGCGGGAACTGGGCGTCGCCTTCACGGCCTCTCACGGGGCGACCCACCGCATCACCGCCGAGTATGACGATTTCGTCATCTACGATCTCGAGGGGGGCCGGGTCTGTCTCGGCTATGCGGATTTCACCGAGGACCTGTCCGATGCGCTGGGTGCGCCCGGTCTGCCGGCGGAGGGGCTCATCGTTTCCGTGGGCACCGGCCCAGCCACGCCCGCCAGCGGCCCGTTCTATTCCAACCGCGAGGACCTCTGCCGCGGCCTGGCACGGGAAATCGACCGCGCCGCACCGGCCGATCACCTGATGGTCTTCGACCGCGAGGAAATGATCACGGGCGACATCTATGACGAGCTTGTCGACATGGTCCGCCGCCTTGCCCGGCAGGACGCCGCGCAGAAAATGGGGCCCGAGGACGCGGACGAGGCCGAGCGCGTCTCGCCGATCCTGCCCGAACGGCCCGTGGCCTCTGGCAAGACCCACAGCCGTCCGCAACCGCCGCGCCCGCCGCGCCCGACCCACGCGGCGCAGGCCGCCGATCGTGCCGGGGCCGAGGCCGTGGCCCGGGCAGACGCGACGCAACGCGCAGAAGCCGCCGCCCTGCGCGAGGCGCTCCATGCCGCCGAGGACGAGGAAGCGGAACTGGAACGCAAGATGGCGCAGCGCCTGACGCGGCGCCTGGCCATCTACACGATGAACGGCAGTGCGATCATGCTGTCGGCCCCCCTGGGCATGGCCGCGCTGACATACTGCGTTCTTGGCCGAGAGGATGCCAGGATACCCGCGCGGGCCCTGGGCCTGGCCGGGGCGGCCATGGGCTTGATGCACGCGGGAGTGGGCACGCCCATTCTGTCCTACCTGGTCTGAGGCGGCGCCATCACCCGCATGACCGGCAAGGACCACGGCAGCGATCCGTGATCGCCGCCCCGCACCCATTCCACGGGGCGCGGGCCGTGATGAGCCGGCGAGGGATCGCGCCGTGCGGCTCCCCGCCGACGATGAGATGGTGATCGGGCCACCTGGGATGCGCCGCTTTCCCACCGGGTTAAGCCCGCCGGCGGGGGACAGCGCGCACTGGTGCGGGCCGGTCACCTTCCCGTCACCCCGGCGACACGGGCCTTGCGAAAGCACGCCGGGGCGATCACCTCTGGGTCATAACCGCTCAAACACAGGCCCGACATGCCAACCGAGAAATTCACCTTCGAGGGCCATTCCGGCCACGACCTCGCCGCCCGCCTGGACCTGCCCGACGGGCCGCACTTGGCAACTGCACTCTTTGCGCATTGCTTCACTTGCGGCAAGGACATCGCCGCCGCCCGCCGCATCGCCGCACGGCTGACCGGGCTCGGCATCGCGGTGCTGCGTTTCGATTTTACCGGGCTTGGCCATTCCGAAGGCGAATTCGCCAACACCGATTTCACCAGCAACGTTCAGGACCTGAAGGCCGCCTGCGACGCGCTCGGAGACCGCGGCATGTCGCCCTCGCTGCTGATCGGTCATTCGCTGGGCGGGTCGGCCGTGCTCAAGGCGGCCGCGCAAATGGACCAGATAAGGGCCGTCGCCACGATCGGCGCCCCCCGTGACCCCGCGCATGTCACCCAGAACTTCGGCGCCGCTGTCGAGACCATCCGCGAAGCGGGCACGGCCGAGGTCAGCCTGGCCGGGCGGCCCTTCCGCATCGGTCGCGACTTCCTCGAGGATGTGGCCGAGACGCGGCTTGCCGATGACATCGCCAGTCTCGGGGCCGCGCTTCTGGTGCTGCACGCCCCGCGTGACGAGGTCGTGAGCATCGACAACGCAGCCGAGATATTCACGTCCGCAAAACACCCCAAGAGCTTCGTCACCCTTGATGATGCCGACCACCTGCTCACCCGCGAGGCCGACGCGCACTATGCCGCCGACGTCATCGCCGCCTGGGCCGGGCGCTACCTCGACCTCAAGCGCCCCGCGCCGCCTCCCGGCGCACCCGAGGGCGTGGTGCGCGTTTCCGAGGCCTCCCCGAAGGGGCTTTTGCAGGACATCCAGTCCGGCCCGCACCACCTGCAGGCCGATGAACCCGAAAGCTACGGCGGCACCAACCGTGGCCTCTCTCCCTACGGGCTGCTGGCCTCGGCGTTGGGGGCCTGCACCTCGATGACGATCCGCATGTATGCCCGGCGCAAGGGCTGGCCGCTGGATCATGTCAAGGTGGACGTCACCCATGACAAGGTCCACGGGCAGGATGCCGGGACCGAGGGCAAGGCCAAGATCGACCGTTTCCACCGCGCCATCAGTTTGACGGGCGATCTCGACACCGAGCAGCGCCAGCGCCTGCTCCAGATCGCTGACAAGTGCCCGGTCCACCAGACGCTCGAACGCGCAAACGAGATCGTCACCGACCTGGCGGAGTGACCCGTCCTTCCACCTGTGCCGGCAAATTTCCCAGGCGCGCTCGATGGCCACCGCCCAGCATTTCGCCGCCAGAACGGCAAAGGGCGGACCGACAGGTCCGCCCTTCTCGTTTCAACATTCGGTGACGCGGATCAGCCGCGGGCGCGGCCCAGCAGGTTCCACAGCCCCGGCACCAGCAGCGCCGCCAGCACCAGCTTGAGCCCGTCCCCCACCAGGAAAGGCGTGATGCCCCATTCCAGCGTCTGCGCCCAGCCGTTCGCGAACTGGTGCAGCCAGAGCAGCCCGGGCACGTAAATCAGCGCGTTGCCGATCAGCATGGCAAGCGCCATCCAGGCGATGCTCCGATCCCAGCCGCGACGGGCGAAGTGGCCCAGCGCCGCGGCGGCCAGCGCATAGCCCACGAGATAACCGCCGGTGCCCCCCATCATGTAGGTCAGGCCGGCCTCTTGCCCTGCAAAGACCGAGGCGCCCAGCGCCCCCAGGGCGAGGTAGCCCAGGACGGTGATCAGTCCCAGCCGCGCGCCGTAGGCCGCCCCGATGGTCAGCACGCCGAAGGTCGTCATGGTGATCGGCACCGGGTTTCCCGGCAGGAAGACCTGAACCTTGGCAGAGGCCGCCAGCGCGGCGATGCCCAGCACCACCATCGCCGCCTGCTTGGCACGCAGGGCAGTGCCGTGCGTGGCGCCGAAGGTGTCGAACAGAACAATGTTGTTTTCGGTTGCAGCCATGTCCCGGCTCCTTTCAGGTTTGCTTTACCGGCCTGAATGCCTCAGTCCCCCCGGCGACGCAAGAAATTTGGCCGGTGAACCGGCAAATATGCAAAGCTTCTGCAAATCAAAATGTGGGTTTTGCAAATCATGGCAGCGGCATATGTTCCGTCCGGCTGACGTAGTCCTTGCGCGGTCCCCTGACCTGCCAGGTGGCCCGCCAGCGCGGCCAGCCACTGAAATCATAGTCCACCCGGTAATGATCGGCGCCGCAGGGGTGATCCGTGCCGTTTCCCCACCCCGCGGGCACGAAGCGGTGAAAGGGACGGCCATCTTCGAAAAAGACCGCGACGCCGGTGGTGTCAAAGCGCCAGAGGTATCGCCGCTCGGTCTGCATCGGTGCGTGCCCCGGCACGCGCAGGTGGCCGCTCTCCTGGTAGACCAGACCCGCCGCGTCGGGGGTGAACCGCACAACGCCCTCGGCCTGCAGCACCTGGCCCGCGCGCGCATCCTCGATCTCGCGCACGAACCGGAAGGCTTGCTGGAAATCCTCCGCGCTCAACCACTCCGCCATCTCGCCAGGCTCTCCCTTGCCCCTTCTGCGCCCCCCTTTTAAGAGGCGTGCAACCAATGCTCCAGTGATGAAAGGGTTCCGCCCATGATCCCCCGCTATGCCCGCCCCGAGATGACCCGGATATGGGAGCCCGCCACCAAGTTCCGCATCTGGTACGAGATCGAGGCCCATGCCTGCGACGCCCAGGCCGACCTCGGCGTTATCCCCCGCGAAAGTGCCGAAGCGATCTGGAAGGCCAGGGACGTGGAGTTCAACGTCGCCCGCATCGACGAGATCGAGGCCGTGACGAAGCACGATGTCATCGCCTTCCTCACCCACCTGGCCGAGATCATCGGCAACGAGGAGGCCCGCTTCGTCCACCAGGGCATGACCTCGTCCGACGTGCTGGACACCACGCTGAACGTGCAGTTGGTGCGCGCCGCCGACATCCTGCTGGACGACATGGACAAGCTCCTGGCCGCCTTGAAGAAGCGCGCTCATGAGCACAAGGACACGGTCCGCATCGGGCGCAGCCACGGCATCCATGCCGAGCCGACCACCATGGGCCTGACGTTCGCGCGCTTCTACGCCGAGATGGACCGTGGCCGCAAACGGCTCGAAGCGGCCCGCGCCGAGATCGCGACCGGGGCCATCTCGGGGGCCGTCGGCACCTTCGCCAATATCGACCCGGCGGTCGAGGAGCATGTCTGCGCCAAGATGGGCCTGCACCCCGAACCGATCAGCACCCAGGTGATCCCGCGCGACCGCCACGCCATGTTTTTCGCCACGCTCGGCGTCATCGCAAGCTCAATCGAGAACATCGCTACCGAGATCCGGCACATGCAGCGCACCGAGGTGCTGGAGGCCGAGGAGTTCTTCTCGAAGGGCCAGAAGGGCAGTTCGGCCATGCCGCACAAGCGCAACCCGGTGCTGACCGAGAACCTGACCGGGCTGGCCCGGTTGGTGCGCATGACCGTGACCCCGGCGATGGAAAATGTGGCACTGTGGCATGAACGCGACATTTCCCACAGCTCGGTCGAGCGGGGAATCGCCCCCGACGCCACCGTGACGCTGGATTTCGCCCTGAACCGACTCGCCGGCGTGATCGACAAGCTGGTGGTCTATCCCGACACCATGCTGGCCAACCTGCACAAGTTCCGCGGGCTGGTCATGTCGCAGCGCGTGCTGCTCGCGTTGACCCAGGCCGGGGTCAGCCGCGAGGACGCCTATGCCCTCGTCCAGCGCAACGCGATGAAGGTCTGGGAAGAGGACAAGGACTTCAAGACCGAGCTTCTGGCAGACGCGGATGTCACAGCCGTGCTGAGCGCCGCGGAGATCGAAGAGAAATTCGACCTTGGCTACCACACGAAGCACGTCGACACGATCTTTGCCCGGGTCTTCGGCACGACATGACCGCGGGGCCCGCGCCCCCCAGGCGCAGGCCCCTTCCGGTTGCAACCATCACGCGCGTCAGGCGGCCGGCGCGTGCAGGATCGACGGCCGAGCATGTTGACGCGAGGCTGCCGGAACACCGGACGGAACGCCGACCTGGCCCGCAGGCAGCGACATCTGCGCGGGCATCGACAGCACCGCGTAGCGCCGTCCGTCGCCCTCGTTCTTATAGGCTTGGCCGATCTTGCGGGCCGCAAAGCCAAGCTGGCGCAGCGCCCGTACCAGCGACAGTGGCGACAGCGAGATCATTTCGCGCGCGCCGGCCACCTCGGCCTCGTGCACAAGCCCGTTGACGATCAGCCAGAGGCAGTGGCTGCGATCGGCTTGGGTGCGCAATTCGTCCGAAACCACGAGCCGGGTGCATTCCCAGACGTCTCGCGATTTGACCAGGCTGGGCATGACATCGGCGGGGATGTCGTCCAGCTTGCTCTCGAAGGCATCGCGCAGCATGTAGGTATGCTGGCCCCACCGGGCGTCGGTGGGCATGGTCCGGGCCCCGCCGACCACCCGGCCTTCGTGCACCACCAGCGAGTAATGCGCGGTGGGGTTGTCGTACTGATCCATCTCCATGTCGTTGTCATGGGGAATGTCCCAGCCCAGTTCATCGACGAAGAAATGCTTTCTCAGCCTCAGAAAGCCGAAGAAGGCATCCCCGTGCTGATGCAGGTCCGACAAGCGAAACGTGATATTTTTCATGGTGACTCTCCTTTGTGGAGAGTCCATTTAGCCAGCTTGCCGGGTCACTGTTAACTATGGATTTTAAGCAGATAACGAAATTGCGGCAACGCCCGGAATGTTAACACGATATTAATAAAAACCTGTATTTATATGAGTCCGAACTCACTCGCCATGGCCGCAGCCTGG
>NZ_DATFIP010000006.1:0-4228 GCF_035270045.1 Salibaculum sp. | reverse complement strand
GTGCGTGGCGATCGTTCGGGGGTTCGACATATCGCTCGCGTCGATCACCGAAAAGCCGGCGAACCAGCACGCGGCCCAGAGTTCGTCGCCGGTACGCAGGGCGTGGTGAAGCCTGTTGCGGACACCGCTCCAGGTCGGCGTTTCGCCGGCTGCAACGTTCTGGCCCGGCATCCACCACCGCGAGACCTCTTCCAGCTTGTCCGGGCGCGAGAGGTCGTAGTTCACGAGTATGTTGCCCTGGAAGCCCTCCATCTCCGTGGAGATATACGCGTAGCGTTCGTCCGCGCAGAACCGATGCACCCCTATGCCGCCGGTCTTCTGATAGGTCAGCAGCTTCGGGTTCGACTTGTCGCTGATGTCGTAGACCTTGAAGCCACCGTCCCGGTAGCCGGTCTCGCCCACATCGCGTAGCTGGGGAATGTCTTCTGCTTCCACTCCCAGTTTCGCCGCGAGTTCGGCGTCGGTGGGAGGGCGTCCGTTTTCCGCCTCGAACGCCACCGAAAGCGCAGGAATCTCGAACCCCTTTCGAAGGAAGTGGCGGTTGAACATCTCGTGGTTGCAGATCATCAGGTCGCCCACGACGCGCACCTTGTGCGTGTGCGAGCGATTGTCCTCGAGCATGATCTGCGAGACGATCTGCGGGTTGGCCGGGTCCGAGATGTCGATGATGGACGTGCCGAACGGCGGCGCGATATGGCCCACGTAGGCATAGCTTCCCTGCACGAAGACCTGACCTCCTCCGGGAATGTCCAGTCGGGCGATCCGGCGAAAGCCCTTGCTGATCGATTGGTCGTTCATTTCTCGGCTCCTTGCTTGTCGAGGGCCGCCCTCGTTTCGCGGTTCTCGTCTCCGGCTCCCAGAAGATCGAGCCGTGCGCGCTCGACAGGCGTGAGGCTCCGGCCCGCCTTCTTGCACAGCACACGGGTCAGGCTCCGGGCGGCCTCGGCAATGTGGGCTCGGTTCATCTGTTCGGCGCGGGCCGCGTCACCGGCGGCGATCGCGGCACGGATTTCACGGAGTTCGGACAGGGCGGCCGCAGCCCGCGTGGGTTCGTTCAGCGCGATACCGCGATAAAGCAGGATTCGGTTACGCAGGCGTTGCAGGCTGTTTCGCAGCACCTTGTTGGATGCCGCCTCCACGAGGCACTCGTAGAATCGGGTCTTGGCGGCAACGATCTGGGCCACGGTTCCCCGCGCGTTTGCGTGGGCGATCTCGTCGAGCGCCTCGTCGAGCGCCGTCAGTGCCGCCTCGTCACACAACCGTGCGGCCAGCCGGCCGGCCAGGCCCTCCAGTTCAACCCTCACCTCGTAGATATCCAGTGCATCCGAAAGTGTGGGGCTCGCCACGAACGTGCCGCTTTGGGGCGAGATGCTTACAAGTTCCTCGGATTCGAGTTGCCGGACAGCTTCCCGCATGATCGCCCGGCTTACGCCGAGTTCAGCGCAGAGTTTCCGTTCACTCAGGCGCATACCCGGAGCGAGATTGCCGCTGGCTATTCCGGCACGCAAGGCATCGGAAACCAACGCCCGCACGGGTCTGGCCGCCCTCGTCCCTTCCGTATTCTTTCTGGCATCGAATTGCATCCCCGAGTGACCGTAACTGGTAGGACCAGTTCTTTCCAGCCTCCTTGCCAACGCGACGAGGGAACCGCCGAATTTCCTTGAACTGTGCTCGTTTTCGCGCCGGATCCGATGGGTGTATCCACGCCCTGCACAGACTTTGGGCAAGAGCGGTCGTTGATGCTGGAATCGCCCGGCTCGCGCCCGGCGTGGCGGCAAGGCTCGCCCTGTCGGCACGCCGGGAAGGAGGGGATTTCTGCATCCCGCTCGATGTAGGGGAGCCACATCTGGTGTGGAGCATTTCCCTCGCGTGGTCTCTGGCAATCCACCGATTGACCTTGGTCAACGCGCGCAGCCCCCGCATTCGACAGAGTTTGTTCCATATCGGGGAGGAGACCTCTTGAGCGACGATCCGTACGAGATCCTCGGTGTGCCGAAGACGGCAAGCCACGACGAGATCAAGAAGGCGTACCGCAAGCTCGCGAAGGCACTTCACCCGGACCTGCACCCTGATGATGCCGGCAAGAAGGCCGAGTTTCAGGCGGTGTCCGCCGCCTATGGGCTCCTTGGCGATCCCGAGAAGCGGAAACGCTTCGACGCGGGCGAGATTGACGCCAGCGGGCAGGAACGGCCCGAGCGGCACTACTACCACCAATATGCGGGACAGGATGCCGGTCGGCGGTACGATCCCGGGATGGGGGCGCAAGAGTACGAAGATGCGGCCGACTTCTTCTCGGACCTTTTTGGAAGACGATCTCGCAGCGGCGGCGGCGACTACCGGGAAGCGTTCCATACGCGCGGCCCGGATCTCCGTTACAATCTGGAGGTCGACTTTCTGGATGCCGTCCGCGGGGCGAAGCGCAGCGTGACGATGCCGAACGGCAAGGCTATCGAGATCTCCATTCCGGCGGGTGTCCACGACGGCCAGACGCTGCGGCTTCGGGGCAAGGGAGGAGCCGGCTTCGGAGAAGGGCCGCCCGGCGACGCGCTCGTCACGATTGGTGTCCTCTCGCATCCTGTCTTCACGCGTGACGGGGACGACATCGAGATGGAGCTCCCGATAACGCTCGACGAGGCCGTGCTCGGTGCGAAAGTCGATGTGCCGACGATCTCAGGCACGGTGTCCATGTCGGTCCCCAAGGGAGCCTCGTCGGGGCGCCGCCTGAGATTGAAGGGCAAGGGGATCGTCCGCGCGAGTGGCAAGGCCGGCGACCAGAATGTCCGTCTCAAGATTGTCCTGCCCGACAGGATGGATGGCGAACTGGAGGAGCTGGCGAAGCGTTGGCGGGAGCATTCCGACTTCGAACCCCGGAAAGAGTTGCGGAGGCAGACATGAGCATGGACGAGCGCAGCGTCGTGGCGGAGGTTCGGCGCGTAACCCTCCGGGAACTCCGCCTCTGGGTGCGGGAGGGTTGGGTTCAGCCTGCACAGGGCGAGCGTGGGCCCGCCTTTGATGAAGTCGACGTGGCCCGGATTCGGCTGCTTTGCGATCTACGGAAAGAGATGGCACTCCCCGCGGATGCCCTCCCGGTGGTGCTGACGCTGATTGACCGCCTTCACGAAACACGCCGGGATCTGCGCGACCTGACCAAGGCTCTCGAGGAGCAGCCCGAGGAGGTTCGCCGCTCTGTGGTGGCCGGCTTCCGCGAGCGGCGCGGGAGTTCGTACAGAACGGACGGTGGAGCGTGAGTGCGTGAGTATGTGAGTGCGTGAGTGTGTGTGTGTTGGCCTTCAGCCGAACGTGGGCCCAAAACACTCCCACGAAGACAGCCTGCAGCGAGGCTTGGGAGCGCGCCGCCGAGTCATGAGCGTAACCCATCAACGCTACCTCGCCGCGGATCACGCGCTGGAGACAGCAAGATCGACTGCTGTGAGTTGATTTCCCCAAGCACCCGCGCGAAGCGCTATACCGATCGGAAATCCCGGCTCTTTCGCATATGCTGGCTCGCAGACAGCCGCGCAAGGCGAGGCTATTGATGCCGCATACTCCACGTCATGCGCCTCGGGCAGGAAGCGGTTGTTCGCTGCGTTCATTTGGTGTCCGCTGAGCGGACAATTCTGCCTTCGGGTGGTCGAACGTGGGGGATCGGATCACTGCGGCAAGGGTCAAAGCCGTGACGAAAGCGGGGGCGGACGAAGCAACCCGGGATTGTCAGTTGTTCCCGGTGATTTCGCCCCGGGCTCGGCTCTCCCGCCAAGCCCGCGAGCATTGGACCTGAGCGATCGGACCCGCATCTTGCGCCGGAAGCCACCTTGTTATTTCGTGCCGGACGCCAATCTCGGAGGTTCGCCGGATATTGTTCGAGACGGCGCCTTTTGTGCCGGAAATGACCATCTGGCCCGCACGACAGCGCCCATTTCTCGACAACTTGAGCGGGAAGGTTGGAGATGCACACACTCACCAGCTACACCGAGGAGTTAAGTCCATGTCGTTCTTCAGTGATTATCGGAAAGCTCTCGCAGATCGCACTGTCGAGGTGCGGTATCACCGGGTTTCGATCGAGCGCCAGCGTCCCATTTCGCGCGACCTCGTGATGGCATTGCGGAACCACAAGCAAGCTCCCACCGCCAGTCGCGCGACCTGGGCTTGAGCCCGGCAACCTGCTCCTCTTCCGGGCCGGACCGCCCTCGGGATCGTTGCGCGAGGATCATCGCCCTTGCGCGATGAC
>NZ_DATFIP010000005.1:0-18156 GCF_035270045.1 Salibaculum sp. | reverse complement strand
AAGGCGAAACAGGTCTTCGTCTCCAAGCGGGGCCAGGGCACCGGGTACTCCGGCATCGAGAACCCGCTGTTCTTCAAGGACAACACACGAATGTTCTACGGCGATGCAAAAGGCTCGGTGGACAAACTGCTCGGGCTGATCGACTAGCCGGCGGGGGCCGAACGGGGAAAGGGCCGTCCCAGGGGGCGGCCCTTTTTGCATGGCCGCTTTTTCGCATGGACAGTGACCGGCGATCGAGAACCAAAGATATCCGGTGCCGAACGCAGCCGGGCCTAGTTTCGGTCCGTGTCCCTTGCCCGAAGCCATGTGCCGGGTGCCAATCCCTCCAATCCGTACGGCCCCACGCGCCAGCGCACCAGCCGCAGGGTGGGAAATCCGATATGCGCTGTCATGCGACGGACCTGCCGATTGCGCCCCTCGGTGATGGTGATCTCGATCCAGCGGTCCGGCACGGTCTTGCGGCAGCGCACCGGCGGATCCCGGTCCCAGATCGAGGGCGGGTCGATCAGCCGGGCCCTCGCCGGCCGCGTGCGGCCGTCCTTGAGCATGACACCCCGGCGCAACGGGTCGAGATCCGCCTCGGTCGGGGCGCCCTCGACCTGCACCATGTAGGTCTTGGGCATCTTCGACTTCGGATCGGCGATCCGGGCCTGCCGGCGGCCATCATCGGTCAGCAGCAACAGCCCCTCGCTGTCGCGGTCCAGACGCCCCGCCGGATAGATGCCGGGCGGCAGGCCGAACCCGGACAGGGTGGGGCGGGACGTGGGCGACTTCGTATCGGTGAACTGGCTGAGCACGCCCATCGGCTTGTTGAAAAGGATCAGCATGGACGGCGTGATAGCGGGTTGAAAGGGGGCTGTCTGCCCCTTCCGACGCGCCGTGACGGTCGTTCCATTCCTTCCCAAGGCTTTCTTGCCACCGATTGGCGGGCGGAAAACCGCGGGCCATATCAAGGCCTTCGCCTGCGCCGGGCCGCGGTATACGGTTGTATCCATCTAACATATTGTTCTTGAAGGAATTCCGGTCTTTCCCGCCGCGCGGTGCTGGCCTATGCTGCGGCCAGGCGACCGAGACCATGGACAGGACGAAGATGACCGGCATCCAGGAACACCCCTTGCGCTTCGCGGTGGCGAACGAGTTGCACGCGCGTCCCTTTCCGCAGGCCGAAGCGCCTTGCCGCGCGGCTTTCCTTGCGCTCAAGCCCGCGCGCAACGCGGCGCGGCGAGACCGGGACGCAGACCTCGACCATCTCAAGGCGCTACTGGATCGCTACGCCGCCCCGCATCCCGAGGAGGGGGCGACGCATTACTTCGGCAAGATCGGCAAGTATCATCTCAAGTGGGAAAGCCACACGGAGTTCGTCACCTACACGATCTTCGGCGACGGTTTGTCCGAGACCCCCTTCGAGGCCCGCACCTTCGCCGTCTTCCCCGAGGATTGGCTGGAAGCGGCGCCCGGGGTGCGGGTGACCTCGGCGCTGATCCGGGTCGAGGTTCAGGAGGGCGACGACGGCATCCGCGAGAAACTCGCCGATTGGTTCGTGCCCGAAAGCCTCGCGGTCAGCCGGGTTCTTGACGACGCCGCGGTGATCGGCGCGGATTTCCGGATCGACCCCGCCGGGCACATGCGCTTTGCCGTCTTTTCGCGGCCGCGCACCGGCGCGCGGCGTGTCGGTCGCGTGATCCAGCGCTTGTGCGAGATCGAGACCTACAAGGCCATGGCGATGATCGGTTTTTTCCGGTCAAAGGAACTGTCGGGCAAGCTGACGAGGCTGGACGAGCGGCTGAGTGCCCTCACGGGCGAGCTCAGCGGGGAGGGGCCGGGCGACACCGAAAGCACCCTGCGCCAGTTGTTGCAGGTTTCGGGCGAGCTGGAGGATCTGTCGACCGCCGCGTCGTTCCGGTTCGGGGCGACCGGCGCCTACGAGACCATTGTCAACCAGCGGCTGCAGGTCTTGCGCGAGACCCGCTTCAACGGGCGCCAGACCTTCGCGGAATTCATGATGCGCCGGTTCGATCCGGCAATGCGCACCGTGGCCTCGACAAGGGGCCGGCTGGAGGCCATGTCGGCGCGGGCGCTGCGGTCCTCGGACCTGCTGCGCACCCGGGTCGACGTGCAGCTGTCGCGCGAGAACAAGGTGCTGCTGGAGAGCATGGATCGGCGCGCCGACCTTCAACTGCGCCTGCAGAAGACGGTCGAGGGGCTGTCGGTGGTGGCGATCAGCTATTATGCCGTCAACCTTGTGCTGAACCTGACCGGGCCGCTGGGGCTTCAACTCGGGCTCGACAAGCCGCTTCAGGCCGCGGTCGTCACGCCGCCGGTACTGCTTGCCGTGTGGTTCCTCGTGAGCCGGATCCGGAAGAAGATGGAGTGACGAAACGCAGGCCGATCAGGCCCCCCGTCCCGATGGCGGCCAAGGCCAGGATGGCCGAGATGCCCAGCGTCGGGATGCCGGAAAGGCCCGCGCCGACCGTGCAGCCGCCCGCCAGCACGCCGCCCAGCCCCATCAAGGCGCCGCCGATGACGTAGCGGCCGGTCTGCGCGGGCGCGGTGAAGCTTTCCCAGCGAAACTCGCGAAAGGCCAGCGCGGCGATCAACGCGCCTGTCATCGTGCCGCCCACCAGGCCGACGCCGAAACCGGCCGGGATCGAACTGGAGGCGATGGCAAAGAACAGGCTGTCCGACCAGGTCGAGGTGAAGGCGAGGCTTTCCATCGCGATCGGGTCGAAATCATCGTAGAGTATCAGCCCCGTTCCGACCCAGCCCAGCGGCACCAGCGCGCCCAGCAGCGCCGCCCCCGAGAGCGACCAGCGCGACGCGCCCGAACGCAGGGCGAAGGCAAGAGCGGCAAGCGCGATCCCCCCGGCCCAGAGCAGCCCGGCACCGGGCAGGGCAGCAAGCGACGTCACCTCGCCCAGCGGGACGGTCACGCTGGCCAGCGTGCTGCGCAGCGGCGCCAGCACGCCCTTGAGCGTGGCGTGGGCCACCACTGCGAAGACCAGCAGGACCATCAGCGCGCGCAGGTTGCCCTGGCCCGTCAGAACGGTCAGCCGCGACGCGCAGCCGCGGGCCAGGACCATCCCGATCCCGAACAGCATCCCCCCCGCCGTGATGGCCAGCCAGGGCAGGTCTGCGGCATGGAAGCGGTGGCCCGAAAAGCCGACAAGCCCCTGTGCCACCGCCAGTTGCGTGCCCAGAACCGCGACCGCGAGGGCCATGAGCCAGACAGCGGCGGCGGGGCGGCGGTCGCCGGGGTCGCCGGCGATGGCGCGGCGCAGGCAGAAGCGCGTGCGTTGGGCCAGAAGCCCGAAGAGCAGGCCAAGCCCGAGGCCGAACCAGATGGCGGCCTGCGGGGCGGTAAGGGTCGTGAAACCGAGTTCGGCGAACATGTGGGACTCCGGGTTGGGCTGGAAGGTTCTCGTGCACATAGGCCCGGCGGTGACCGGGATCAAAGCGCGTCGGCGGAACGCCGGTTCCGGCGGGTTCGGCCGCGCCGGCCGCAGGTCCCGCCGCGGTGATATACGAAGAACATCCGCCCTGTCGGCATCGCGTGTCGGGGACGGCTGTCCTTTTCTTCATCCCGTATCCTGCAATCATGGGGGGATTGTCCCGCGCTACAGGCTCGGCAAAGATGCGGGCGACGCCGCGACAAGAGGTGCCCATGACCCCCTTTCCCATTTCCCTGGCCTGTCCCGTGGCGCATCCCGGCCCGCTGCCGGACCAGGCCGATGCCGTGGTGATTGGCGGCGGCGTGTCGGGGTCAGCACGGCGCTGTTCCTGCGGGCGCACGACGTGGCGATCCTACAGCTGTCGGTGCGGGCCACGATGGCAGCGGGATGTATCCCGGCCCGGCATTGTGACCTGACGGGGTGGCTTCGCCACGCTTGTGGGTCTCGTCGTCGCGGTGCTCCTCCTCGGGGGCAGGGGCTGTGCCCCTCTGCCTTAGGCATTCACCCCGCGGTATTTGCGACCCGAAGAAGCATGGGCTTGTCATCGGGGCGGGGTCGTATCAGGTTCGCCGGGACCAAAGGAGACACCCATGCCCGTGAAGAACCGATTTTCCGAGTTGCTGCCCGAGATCACCGCCTGGCGGCGGGACCTGCACGAAAACCCCGAGTTGATGTTCGACACCCATCGCACCGCCGGGATCGTCGCCGGGAAGCTGCGCGACTTCGGCTGTGACGAGGTGGTCGAAGGGGTGGGCCGCACCGGCGTGGTCGGCGTGCTCCGCGGCCGCGATACGGGATCCGGCAAGGTCGTGGGATTGCGCGCGGACATGGATGCCTTGCCCATAGAGGAGAAGACCGGGGCGGCGCATGCCTCGAAGAGCTTTGGCAAGATGCATGCCTGCGGCCATGACGGGCATACCGCGATGCTTCTGGGCGCGGCGCGCTACCTGGCCGAGACGCGCAATTTCGACGGCACCGCCGTCGTGATCTTCCAGCCCGCCGAAGAGGGCGGCGGCGGTGGCAAGGTCATGTGTGACGACGGGCTGATGACCCGCTGGGGCATCCAGGAAGTCTACGGGATGCACAACTGGCCGGGCCTGCCCGTGGGCCGCTTCGCGATCCGGGCGGGGGGATTTTTCGCAGCGACCGACGAATTCGACATCACCATCACCGGCAGGGGCGGTCATGCAGCCAAGCCCCATGACACAGTCGATCCTTCGGTGGTGGCCGCGCAAACGGTGCTGGCGTTGCAGACGATCGTGTCGCGCTCGGTCGATCCGGTGGAGCAGGCGGTGGTATCGGTCACCGCGATGGAGACTTCGAGCACGGCCTACAACGTCATCCCGCAGGAGGTGAACCTGCGCGGCACGGTGCGCACACTGGACCGCGCGGTGCGCAGCCTGACCGAAGAGCGGCTGGTCGCCATCGCCGAGGGCACCGCGCGGGTCTTCGGTGCGCGGGCGGAAGTGAAATATCACAAGGGGTATCCGGTGATGGTCAATTCAGAGGAGCAGACAGCGTTCGCCGCGGGGGTGGCGCGCACGGTCTCGGGACAGTGCGATGCGGCGCCACTGGTCATGGGGGGCGAGGATTTCGCCTACATGCTGGAGGAGCGTCCGGGCGCCTATATCCTGGTCGGCAACGGAGACACGGCGATGGTGCATCACCCGGAATACGATTTCAACGACGAGACCATTCCCGCCGGTTGCAGCTGGTTGGCGGAGATCGCGGAACAGCGGATGCCGGTGTCCTGATGTGGGAGGATCGTTACAGCGCCGAGGAGGATTACCTGTTCGGGCGGGCGCCCACGGCCTTCCTGATCGAGAATCCCTGGCTGTCGCAGGGGATGCAGAGTGCCCTTTGCGTGGCCGATGGCGAGGGGCGCAACTCGGTCTTGCTGGCCCGGCAGGGGCTGGATGTCGCGGCCTTCGACCTGTCGCCGACGGCAGTGGCCCGGGCCGAGGCGCTGGCGGCCGAGGCCGGTGTCCGGATCGATACGCGGGTCAGCGACTGGGCTGGCCATGACTGGGACCGGCAGGTCGACTTGGTGGTTGCCATCTTCGTGCAGTTCATGGGGCCGGAGCAACGTCCCGGCCAGTTCGCCGACATGGCCCGGGCGGTTCGGCCCGGCGGTCGGTTGGTGCTTCATGGTTATCGGCCTGAGCAGGTGGACTATGGGACCGGCGGGCCGCCCAACCGTGAGAACATGTATACCGAATCGCTGCTGCGCGATGCCTTTCCCGGCTGGCGGGTGGAACGGCTGGCAGGGTATGACCGCGACCTGGACGAGGGACGGCATGTGGGGCGGTCGGCCCTGATCGATTTCGTGGCGCGCAAGCCTGTGTAGAGGTGCCTTCGCCGCCCCGGCGAGAGGTGCCGTCACGGACACGACAAGGGAGGATGTGGCATGATCCGGCGGATGTTGATGATCGCACTCCTGTGCTCGGGTCCGCTGACGGCCTGCGTGGCCGCGCAGGAGGAGGGACGTTCGAGCGGCCCTGTGGCCGTCACGGATCGCCCGGCCGTTCCGACGGGCGACGCGCCTTATCACGCCGGGGGCAATGAACCCTTCTGGTCCGTCAAGGTGGTCCGGCGAGACCTCCTCTTGTCGCGTTTGAATTCCGAGAAGGTGGCGCTCACCGTAAGTGGCGTCGAGCGGTCCGAGGTGGGTGCGATCACCGTGACCGCGGGCGGCCGGCAAGTCCCCTCCGGGGTCAGACTGATCAGGCGGTCCGTGCTGTGCCACGACAGCATGACCGGCATGCCACACCCCGAGACGGTTCGGCTGATCCTCGGCGAGACCGTCCTGACGGGCTGTGGTGGCGATCCGCGCGATCTTCTTGCGGGCCCTGACTGGCAAGTCCACCAGATCAACGGGCAGGACATGATCGAGACGGCACAGATCAGTCTGACCTTTGACCCCGATGGCACCACGTCCGGCAATGGGTCCTGCAACAGGTTCCGGGGGCGCTATGACCTGACGGGCGAAGGGCTTTCCTTTGGTCGGATCGCCACCACGAGGATGGCCTGTCCCGCGGCGGCGATGAAGCGGGAAGGACGGGTCCTGGAGGCGCTGAAGGCGGTGACCCGGTTCGACATTGACGCAACCGGGGCGCTGCTGCTGCTGGACGGCGGCAAGGCCCGGATTGTTGCCCGGTCTGCTGACTGAGGCGGATCAACCGCCCGTATGGCTCATGTGGCGGCTGACCTGGCCGTCGACGCTCTGGCGGGAATAGTCGAAATCGTGACCCTTGGGTTTCAGGGCGATGGCCTTGCGGATGGCGTCTTCGAGCACCGCGTCGTCCGGGCTGGCCCGCAGGGGTGCGCGCAAGTCGGAGTGGCCTTCCTGGCCCAGGCAGGTGTAGATTTCCCCGGTGCAGGTGATGCGCACGCGGTTGCAGCTTTCGCAGAAATTGTGGGACAGTGGCGTGATGAAGCCGATCTTCTGTCCGGTTTCCTCCAGCCGGATATAGCGCGCGGGGCCGCCGGAGCGTTCGGCCAGGTCGTTGACGGTGAACTGCTCTTCCAGCCGGGCGCGCAAGTCCTTCAGCGACCAGTACTGACCCAGCCGGTCCTCGTTGCCGATGTCGCCCATTGGCATGACCTCGATGAAGGTCAGGTCCATGTCGCGGTCGGCGCAGAAAGCTTGCAGGTCGAACAGCTCGTCCTCGTTGAAGCCCTTGAGCGCAACGGCGTTCAGCTTGACGCGCAGGCCGGCCTCTTGCGCGGCATCGAGGCCCTTCAGGACCTGTGGCAGGCGGCCCCAGCGCGTCACCTCGGCGAATTTCGCTTCGTCCAACGTGTCGAGCGAGACATTCACCCGGCGCACGCCCGCGGCGTATAGGTCCTTCGCGAAGCGCGACAGCTGGCTGCCATTGGTGGTCAGCGTCAACTCCCTGAGCGCGCCGCTGTCCAGATGCCGGCCCATGGCGTTGAAGAAGGTCATGATATCGCGGCGCACCAGCGGCTCGCCCCCTGTGATGCGCAGCTTTTCCACGCCCAGACCGACGAAGGTGGAACACAGCCGATCCAGTTCCTCCAGCGTCAGAAGGTCCTTCTTTGGCAGGAAGGTCATGTTTTCCGACATGCAGTAGACGCAGCGGAAATCGCAACGGTCCGTCACCGAAACCCGCAGGTATCGGATGGCGCGTTCGAAGGGGTCGATCAGCGGTGCATTCATGGGATGAAACCTATGCTTCGGCGGGCGGGCGCGCAAGGTCATTTCCCACTGGACGGATAGCGACAGCAGGCCGTAGCCTCGGGCCATGAGAGTGATCCTTCTGGTGATGAACGCGGCCCTTCTTTCGGGGTGCGCGGAGGTCGAGCGACTGACCGGTGCACAGGCCGGGGCGGACCGTCAGCTTGCCCTGTCCCCGGCACCCGCTGGCATTCCTCGCCCGCCGGCCCGTCCCGGGGGGCTGGCGACCGGCGCAGCGGCCGCCCCGCCCACGGGCGCGCGCACGGTCGAGGACTTCGATACCACCGATGATGCCACCCGCAGCGCCGCCGTGGCCGGTGCTGCCGAGGCCGGGGCACGGCGGCTGGGTCGCACCGTCGGATCGCTTGGCCCGGCAGCGGAGCCTGGCATCTGGGTCAAGACCCCTCTTGTGGACCGCGTGACACAGGGCCGTGCGGACAATCCGGCGGCGGGCACCAGCATCGCGGTGGAACTGCGGCCCGCCGGGGGCGATCCCGGGGCGGGCAGCCAGGTCAGCCTGGCCGCCATGCGCCTGCTCGAGGCACCGCTGACCGGCTTGCCCGAGCTGGTCCTCTATAAAAACTGATGGCGCGCCCTGGTCTTTCAGAACTCCGGCAGGGACTCGCCTATGCCGACGAGAAGAATGCCAGCCTGATCTCGGCCGGGGTGGCCTTCTACGCGCTTTTCGCGATCTTTCCAGGCATCGCCGCCACGATCTCGCTCTTTGGGCTGCTGGCCGACCCCGAGGTTGTCGAGGGCCAGCTGGACCTGATGCGCGACTTCATCCCGCCGGGGGCCTTCACGCTGTTCGAGGCGCAGATCGACCGGCTGCTGGCGGCGGGCGGGCAGACGCTGGGCTGGACCACCGGCTTGTCCATCGGCGTGGCACTGTGGTCGGCGCGGGCCGGGGTGGCGGCGCTGATGCGCGGGCTCAATGCCATCTTCGGGCGGCCCAACCGGGGCGGGCTGGCCCATGTTCTGGTCGCGTTGATGCTGACCGCTGCGCTGGTCGGGATCGCGATCCTGGCACTGCTGCTGGTGGTGGTCACGCCGATCCTGCTGCAAATCCTGCCCTTCATCGGCGCCTGGGCCTGGGTCCTCGAGATCCTCCGTTGGACCGTGGCCATCACCGTAATGGTTCTCGGGCTGGGCCTGCTTTACCGCTACGGGCCCAACACGCGCGGCGAGCGGCTGGCCTGGTTCACGCCGGGGGCCGGGGTCGTGGTGGTTTGCTGGTTCGCCATGTCGGCGCTGTTTTCCAGCTACGTCTCCAATTTCTCGAACTACAACGAGGTCTACGGCTCGATCGGGGCGGTGATCGCGTTGTTGATGTGGTTCTACCTGTCGTCCTACCTGGTGTTGCTGGGCGCGGCGCTGAACATGGCGTTGCGGCTGTTCAGGGGCGCGGAGACCGCGTCAGGCTGACCCGGGCGCGCCAAGCCCCGTGCGATCCGCCCGGGTGCGGTGGTCCGTGGCCCGGGGCAAGACCTGGCGCAGGCACCGGGACGAGCGCGCAGTGGCAAACAGGGGCTTTGCGCCCGCTATGCCGTCTGGGGGTCGAACAGCTCGGCCTGGCCGTCACGCGCCCTCAGAAGGTCCGGTATCCTCTTCTTGAACTTGAAGAACCCGGCGGTTGCATGGGGCCATGCGCGACGGTCATGGGCGCGTAACAACTTGTGCGTGCGCCCCTCGGACAGGACCGGGGCCAGCGCCTCGGCAGCCGGCCCCTTGGGCGGGTGGGGCGTAACGATGGCTTCGACGCCCGCGGCCCAGTCGGTCACGGCCTCGGACGTCGCCAGTCGCGTGACGGGGCCGATGCGCGCTTCCAGGTCCTGAACGGCCCCGGCGGCGAAGCTCAGCACCCGCGGGCTGACATGCAGCGGGCTGCGCAGGGCTGTGGCATCGAAAACTGCCACTTCGGCCGGGTCGACCCGGTCCAGCAACCAGTCAGGTGTCAAGTCATCCTCGGTCAGCAGCACGCCAACGCGGCCCCGTGGTGGCGCATCGCCCGCGGGGGCGTCCATGCGCTGTGGATGGGGCGGCCCGTCAAGGGCCGGTGCCTCTTGCGCCAGTCCTTCGGGGCGGAACCGCCCGCGCGTGTATCTCGCGATATTGTCGGGCCGGGCAAGGTAGGTCTTGCCGGGTGTCTGCAATCCGGCCACCCAGCGCCAGCCCAACGTGTTCGAGGCCGGATCGCCGTCCAGCAGGTGCCGCAGGAAAAAATCCGCCCCCAGCTCCCAAGGCAGACGCAGGGTGAAGACCCAGATCGAGGCCACCCACATGCGGGCATGGTTGTGCAGGTAGCCGGTTTCAGCCAGCTGCCGTGACCAGTGGTCGAAGGCGTCGATGCCAGTCTCCCCCGCGCAGGCGGCTTCCCAGTCCCGGCGCAGCCCGGTTTCGGTCTGCACGCGGTTCAGCGCGGCCTGCAGCCCGGCGCGGTATTGCGCCCAGACCGAGGGGCGCATTTCCAGCCATCCCTTCCAATAGGTCCGCCAATAGACCTCCTGTATGAATTTCTCGGCTGCCGCGGGCGTGTGGCGGGCCAGCACGGCGTCGAGCACTTCGGGCTCGCTCACCAGGCGGTGGCGCAGGTAGGGTGACAGGCCCGAGACGTTGTCCATCTCGTCGAAGTTGCGGCCTGTGGCATATGCGCGCCCGGCTCCGGGCACGAAGTCATGCAGCCGGTCGAGGCCAGCCCGTCTTGTTGGCGTGAATTCCATTCACCGGATGGTAGGCGCCGGGCGCCCCGCTTCAAGTCGCGGGGCCGGGCGCCGGCGGCGTGCGACCGCTGGCCCTTGAAGCCCCCCTGCCGCGCTACTAAGACTCTTGCAAGTAAATCAGTTCAAACGACGCCCGCGTCCAAAGCTCCGAGGCAGACACCCATGCAAGACCCCGTCGAGACCTACATGAACCTCGTTCCCATGGTCGTGGAACAGACCAGCCGTGGCGAACGAGCCTACGACATCTTCTCGCGACTGCTGAAAGAGCGGATCATCTTCGTCAACGGCCCCGTCCATGACGGCATGAGCCAGCTTGTGGTCGCCCAGCTCCTGCACCTTGAGGCGGAGAACCCGAAAAAAGAGATCAGCATGTATATCAACAGCCCCGGCGGCGTGGTGACCTCCGGGCTGTCGATCTACGACACGATGCAGTATATCCGGCCCGCCGTCTCGACGCTGGTTGTGGGGCAGGCGGCCTCGATGGGGTCGCTGCTGCTCACCGCGGGCGAAGCCGGGATGCGCTTCTCGCTGCCCAACAGCCGTATCATGGTGCATCAGCCCTCGGGCGGATACCAGGGCCAGGCGTCGGACATCATGATCCACGCCGAAGAGACGATGAAGCTCAAGAAACGGCTCAACGAGATTTACGTCAAGCACACCGGCCAGACCCTCAAGAAGGTCGAGGCCGCGCTGGATCGCGACAACTTCATGAACGCCCAAGAGAGCAAGGACTGGGGCCTGATCGATGACATCGTCGAAAACCGGATCAAGCCGGGCGATGGCGATGGCGACGGCTGACGTGAACGGCCGGACCTGCCTTGGCCCGGCCCTCAATTCGGCATTGTGAACACTTCCACGCTGTCCTACCCTCACAAGGACGGGACAGCCCGGAACCACTCAAAACGGCCTTGGGCCAGGGAAAGACGACATGGCGGACACGTCCGGCGGAGACAGCAAGAACACCCTCTACTGCAGCTTCTGCGGCAAGAGCCAGCACGAGGTGCGCAAACTGATCGCGGGGCCGACCGTGTTCATCTGCGACGAGTGTGTCGAGCTGTGCATGGATATCATCCGCGAGGAGACGAAATCCTCGGCGCTGAAATCCTCGGAAGGGGTGCCCACCCCGCATGAGATCAGCGGTGTCCTGGATGATTACGTCATCGGGCAGGCGATCGCCAAGCGCGTGCTGTCGGTGGCGGTGCACAACCACTACAAGCGCCTCAACCACGCCGACAAGACGGACATCGAGCTCAACAAGTCCAACATCCTGCTGATCGGCCCCACCGGCTGCGGCAAGACGTTGCTGGCACAAACGCTGGCACGCATTCTTGATGTGCCCTTCACCATGGCCGATGCCACCACCCTGACCGAGGCGGGCTACGTGGGCGAGGACGTCGAGAACATCATCCTGAAACTGCTGCAGTCAAGCGAATACAACGTCGAGCGCGCGCAGCGCGGCATCGTCTACATAGACGAGGTAGACAAGATCACCCGCAAGTCGGACAATCCCAGCATCACCCGAGACGTCTCGGGCGAAGGGGTGCAGCAGGCCCTGCTCAAGATCATGGAGGGCACCGTGGCCTCGGTGCCGCCACAGGGCGGGCGCAAGCATCCGCAGCAGGAATTCCTGCAGGTGGACACCACGAATATCCTGTTCATCTGCGGCGGCGCTTTCGCGGGGCTCGACAAGATCATCAGCCAGCGCGGCAGGGGAAGTGCCATGGGCTTTGGCGCCGATGTGCGCGACGAGGCCGACAAGGGCATCGGCGAAGTGCTGCACGATCTCGAACCCGAGGACCTGCTCAAGTTCGGTCTTATCCCGGAATTCGTGGGCCGGTTGCCGGTGATCGCCACCCTGGAAGACCTGGACGAGGACGCGCTGATCACCATCCTGACAGAGCCCAAGAACGCCCTGGTCAAGCAGTACCAGCGCCTGTTCGAACTGGAGGACGCTCAGCTGACCTTCACCGACGACGCCCTGCGGGCCATTGCCAAGCGCGCCATCGCCCGCAAGACCGGTGCACGGGGCCTGCGGTCGATCATGGAGGACATCCTGCTGGACACCATGTTCGACCTGCCCGGCATGGATACCGTGACCGAGGTCGTGGTCAACGAGGAGTCGGTCGGCCCCGACGCGGCACCGCTGATGATCCACGACGACGCGCGAAAGGAAAACGTCAGCGCAGGCTGATCCGGGGCCGGTGCGGCACATCGGGCCGGTCGTGGCCCGATGGTCAACATTCCGGGCCATCAGTGCGGCGGCATTTGCCCGGTCACAGCCGGCGAGACCCCGATACCTGTCGGCCGTCAGACCCGGGAAATGAAATCGAGGGCCGAGGTCACGGTCCGCCCGGCCGGGTGAAATCCCGCCGGCGGGGCACGCGGGCACTGGACTGTGCTGCGCCAATTCGGCATACCCGGCCCAACAGTCAGGAGAGCACAATGGGCGTCCTCAACATCATCAAGCGCATCTTCGTCTGGTGGGATGGTCAGACGCTGGGCACGCAGCTTTTCACCTGGCGCCGCGGTGAGCGGGTCGGCGAGGACGAGCAGGGCAACATCTATTACCGCAATGCCGATGATTCCAAGCGCTGGGTCATCTATGACGGCGAGGTCGAGGGTAGCCGCGTCGCCCCCGACTGGCACGGCTGGCTGCACCGCACCTGGGACGAGACACCCGGCGACAAGCCGCTGGCCCACAAGGACTGGGAACAGCCGCACATGCCCAACCTGACGGGCACGCCGCAGGCCTATGCGCCCAAGGGCTCGATCCGCCGGTCCGAACCCATGCCGCGGTCGGACTACGAGGCCTGGACGCCGGAGTAACCGGAATGCGTGAATCCGTCACAGAGGTGATTGTCGGTGCGCTCGTGCTGGCCGTGGCCGGGGGGTTCCTTTGGTATTTCACCCAGGCCACCGGCACCGGGGGGCGCCCGGCCAGCTATGACCTGGCCGCGAATTTCCGCTCTGCCGAGGGCGTCTCGGTGGGCACGGATATACGCCTTGCCGGGGTGTCGGTCGGGGCGGTCACGGCACTGTCGCTGAACCCCGAGACCTACCGCGCCGAGGCCGAGTTGAGCATCGACAAGGGCATTGAAATTCCCGACGACAGTTCCGCCGTCGTCGCCTCCGAAGGTCTGCTGGGCGGCACCTTTGTCGAGATTCTGCCGGGCGGCTCCTTCACCTACCTCGAAGACGGCCAGCTCTTCCAGAGCACCCAGGGCGCCGTGAGTGTTATCCAGCTTCTGAACAAATTCGTTTCGGGCGGGGACTCGGAATGATACGCGCCCTTGCCCTCGCCGCCGCCCTGGTGGCCGGGGCCGCGGTCGCGCAGGACGGGCGCGAACTGCCAGGGCTGGACCTGGGCGATCCCGATCTCTTCGAAATCGAGCCGATGCTGCCCGTCCCGGACGACCTTGGCCCAGGACCCGCTGGCACCGCCCGGGGGACGACGACCGAATCCGACCTTGCGCCCGCGGCCGTGACGGCCCCCGGCGGCACGATCCGCGTGCTCGACAAGATTACCGGAGAGGTCCGCGACCTGACGCTGGACAATGGCGCCTCGACGCAGGTCGGGAACCTGTCGGTGCGGCTCGGTGAGTGCCGCTTTCCCAGCGGCAACCCCTCGGGGGATGCTTATGTTCTGCTCACGATCCACTACAACAATGCGCCCGAGCCGATCTTTCGCGGATGGATGATCGCCAGCGCCCCGGCGCTGAACGCTCTGGATCACCAGCGCTACGACGTCTGGGCGTTGCGTTGCACCACTTCCTGACCCCGGCGGGGCGCCGGTGTCCCGTGATCGAAGCGGGCGCGGGTTTCCAATGCCGTGGCCAGCTTCTGGCGATACGCCGCGCGCGGGATTTCCAGACCGCCGAGGCGGCGCAGGTGCGGCGTGATGAACTGCGTGTCGAACAGGGTGAAGCCACCCGCCCGCAGCCGGTCAACGAGATAGGCCAGCGCGACCTTCGAGGCATCCGTGCGGCGCGAGAACATGCTCTCGCCGAAAAAGGCGCCGCCGATGGCCACCCCGAAGACCCCGCCAACCAGCGCGCCCGTTTCATCGTGGACCTCGCAGGAGTGGGCATGGCCGCGCGCGGCCAGTTCGGCATAGAGCCCCCGCAGTGTTGCGTTGATCCAGGTTTCGTCCCGGTCGGCGCAGCCTGCCACCACGCCCGCGAAGTCGGTGTCGAATGTCACCGAGAAGATGCCCCGCCGCAGCGTCCGTGCCAACGACCGCGAGATGTGGAAGCCATCCAGTGGCAACACCCCGCGTTGGCGCGGATCGACCCAGAACAGGTCGGGGTCGTCCTCGTGTTCGGCCATGGGAAAGACGCCGCTGGCATAGGCGGCCAAGAGGGTATCCGCAGAGAGTCCTTGCCGCATCACTCAGGCAACTGTTTTGTCACGCTATCTTGTTCCGTTCGATCATATCGGCAAACCTGACCGCACCACAAGGAGACCGGCGCAATGGGATTCTTCGACTTCGTGTCCGACCTCGATGCCTATGTGGACAGCCCCAAGGCGGCCCTGCGGCTCAACAAGCGGCGCGCGGTCCTGGTCGCGCCACACGCGGAGGAGATCGCGGGCGCCCGTGTGCTGGACCTTGGCGCCCATGACGGGCGCTGGGCCTATGCCTTTGCCGGGGCGGGCGCGGCGCATGTGGTCGGCATCGAGGGCCGGGCCGAGACCGCGTCGGGGCTGGCCAACTACCCTGACCCCGACCTGCGCGCGCGCATCGAGATGCGCATAGGCGACATTCACGAGGAGATCGACAAGGCCGTTGCGGCGGGCGAGCGCTATGATGTGGTCGCGGTCTTCGGCGTCCTTTATCACTTGATGGATCACCTGCGCCTGTTCACCGGTCTGCGCCGGCTGGGGCCGAAGCTGATCCTCGTGGACGGCGAATTCCTGCAACGCCCGGGCGCCGTCATTCAGCTGTCGCGCGAACGCACGGACAAGCCGCTGAACGCCTTGCCCCAGGTCGAGGGACAGAGCGAGGCGGTCAAGGGCGTCCTGAGTTTCCGCGCCATGGAGGTCATGGCCGACTGCCTTGCCTTCGACCTTGCCTGGTCTGACTGGGATGCGATCGAGGATCGCAGCGGGGTACCGGACTATTTCCGCAAGAAAGGCGCGCGGCGCGGCACCTGCGTGCTGCGCCCGCGTGGCACCTAGGCCAACAGGTTGTTTTCCAGCCAGTGTTCCAGCCAGTGGATGTTGTAGTCTCCGGTCTGCACGGCCTCTTCGGCCAACAGGGCGTGGAAAAGTGGCACCGTGGTATCGACACCATCCACGATCAACTCGCCCAGGGCGCGGGCCAGGCGGGCCAGTGCCTCGGGCCGGTCGCGCCCGTGCACGATCAGCTTGCCGATCAGGCTGTCGTAATAGGGCGGGATCGAATAGCCGTCATAGAGTGCGCTGTCCATGCGGACCCCAAGCCCGCCGGGCTGGTGGAACTGGGTGATCCGGCCCGGGCAGGGCGCGAAATTCGGCAGTCTTTCGGCGTTGATGCGCACCTCGATGGCGTGACCGTCGATCTCCAGCTCGTCCTGGCTGAAGGACAGCGGCAGGCCCGCGGCCACCCGGATCTGTTCGCGCACCAGGTCCTGGCGGAAGATCGCCTCGGTTACGGGATGTTCGACCTGTAGGCGGGTGTTCATCTCGATGAAGAAGAATTCGCCGTTCTCGTAAAGGAACTCGATCGTGCCCGCGCCGATATAGTTGATCCGTGCCACGGCGTCGGCACAGATCTTGCCGATGCGGGCGCGCTCCTCGGCGCTGATCGAGGGGCCCGGGGCCTCTTCAAAGACCTTCTGGTGGCGGCGTTGCAGGGAACAGTCGCGTTCGCCCAGGTGCACCGCATTGCCCTTGCCGTCGCCGAAGACCTGGACCTCGATGTGGCGCGGCGTGGTCAGGTATTTCTCGATGTAGACATCGGCATTGCCGAAGTTCGACTTGCCCTCGGCCCGGGCCGTCTGGAAGGCGCTCTTCATGTCCTCGGCGCTCTGCGCGACCTTCATGCCGCGTCCGCCGCCACCCGCGGTGGCCTTGACGATGACCGGATAACCGATCTCCTCGCCGAGGCGCTGCGCGTCCTCCAGGCTGTCAACGCCCCCCTCGGAGCCGGGCACGCAGGGAACCCCGAGCGCCTTCATCGTGTCCTTGGCGGTGATCTTGTCGCCCATCACCCGGATATGTTCCGCGGTGGGGCCGATGAAGGTCAGGTCGTGATCCTCGACGATCTGCACGAATTGCGCGTTTTCCGACAGGAAACCATAGCCGGGGTGGATCGCCTGGGCGCCGGTGACCTCGGCCGCCGAGATGATGGCGGGGTAGTTCAGGTAGCTTTGCGGGCTGGGCGCGGGGCCGATGCAGACGCTCTCGTCGGCCATGCGCACATGCATGGCGTCCGCGTCCGCGGTAGAGTGGACCGCAACGCTGGCGATGCCCATTTCGCGGCAGGCGCGGATGACCCGCAGCGCGATCTCGCCACGGTTGGCGATCAGGATCTTGTCGAACATCCGCGGCCCCTCACTCGACCACGACGAGCGGGGTGCCGAATTCGACCGGGTCCCCGTCGGTGACAAGGATCCGCGTGACGGTGCCCGATGCCGGGGCAGGAATGTGGTTCATGGTCTTCATGGCTTCGACGATCAGAAGGGTGTCGCCCTCGCTGACGGTGCTGCCGATCGCGACGAAGGCCGGCGACCCGGGTTCGGGTTGAAGATATGCGGTGCCCACCATGGGCGAGGTCACGGCGCCGGGGTGGTTGGCCGGATCGGTGTCGACGCCGGCTGCCTCGGCGGCCGGGGCGGGGGCCGGTGCGGCGGCGGGGGCCGGGCCGGTCGGGGCAGCCGGGCTCACCGCGACCTGCTGGGTGGGGGCAGGCTGGGCAGGGGCCTGGCGGCTGACCCGCACGTTCAGGCTGTCGTTCTCGCCGTAGTCGCGCTTGACCTGAAGTTCTGTAAGGTCATTCTCGCGCAGGAGTTCCGCCAGTGCCTGAATGAAGCTAACATCGGACTCGTGCTGCGTGATCTTGGTCATTGTTTCCTCAGCCGGTTGCCTGTCACCTTGGTCTCGGGGGACATCCCGTCACACCCGACCGTCCCGCACATACACCATGGCACGGGCGGTGGAAAGCGGGGCCGCGGAATTTGGCGCTGCCACTGGCGCTAGCGCCCGGGGCCCATGCCCTCGGCACGCTCTGGCAGCATGGTGATCCCGTAGGGCTTGAGCCTGCGTTCGGCCCCGGTCGTGGGCGTGCCTGGTCCTGGGGCCGTGTCGGCTGTTGCCGTGCGCAGCGCGGCCTGGCCTACCAGGGCCTGCTGGGTCGGGGTCGGCGGGACGGGCAGGGGGGTGTCCGGTGTCGCGTCGCGGGCCAGTGCCGCAGCGTCAGCAGTCGGGCGTGTGTCGGGCTCCACCTGAGGTGCAGGTGCAAAACCGGGAAGCGCGGTGATCTCCATCTCGGACTCCAGTCACGACGCCCCCACCGTTCTAGTATGCCAGATTCGCGTGCCGGAATCCCTGAATAGCCGCATCCAGTGGGCCGAATACAACATGGCATTTTATGAAAAAGCCAGGGGCCGCCCTCCGGGGCGCCCCCTGTCCTGCCGACCGGACCGTCCGGAGCGGATCGTGCCGATCAGCAGTTCATTCTGTTTTTGATGAGGTTATCGACGACGGAGGGGTCTGCGAGTGTTGAGGTATCTCCGAGGCTTTCGTAGTCGTTTTCGGCGATTTTTCTCAGGATGCGCCGCATGATTTTTCCGGATCGTGTCTTTGGCAGGCC
>NZ_DATFIP010000004.1:0-109287 GCF_035270045.1 Salibaculum sp. | reverse complement strand
CCTACTCGGGAGGCGGGCGAGACCCGAAAAGTAGGAACTGTAGGAAAAGTAGGAACTGTGCGCGCCCCCGATCCTGAAATGACGCCGGAGGAGCTCGCCCGCGACCTTTATGAAGAACGCGCCGCAATCCGTGAATTTTGTGGTGGGCAGGATCGGGCCACAGCCGAGCGGGCCGCGTGGCAAGAGACACAACAGGCGACAGGTGTCGTTTCGCTCGCAGAGTGGCGACGCAAAACGTGACAAAGACTGTTTGATCTTTTGGCCTATTGCAGCTGACGGCTTCTGCCGCGCAGGTCTTCTAGTACATCGAACGGATGGGCAGGCGGTTAGGGTGGGCTGTCGGGGCCCGGTTTTCGAGAAAACCGACGGCGAGGGGTGATGCGACACCGCTCGACCCGACAGTGGAAGGTAGCCCCGACGGCTTCTGGGTATCCACTGCAGGCTCGTCGGTCAACTGTGGCACTGGATCCTGCTTGCAGAGCGACTCTGGCCCTGCTCCCGTTTTCTCCGATCTCAGCCGTGGCAATGCAAGATGTTCCGAGCCGGTCCACGCGAGCGTGAGGGACATCCTGGGGGATGAGCGTATTCTACTTCAGAAAAAATGACTCCGTTTCAACAGCTTGCCTGACTTACTTGGCGGAGGAGGTGGGATTCGAACCCACGGTACGCTTTCACGCACGCCGGTTTTCAAGACCGGTGCAATCGACCACTCTGCCACTCCTCCTGTGTCAGGTCCGAGTAAGGGGATGCGAGCGATTCTGGAAGCGCAAACCGAGGTGTGGAAATCCGCCGAACCGCCTCAACAGTGCTTTCACAAAACGGCACGGCGGGCTACTGTCACTCAAACAGGGGCGCGGCAGATCCGATCCGTGTGGATGGAGTCGCTGGCGATCCGCTGCAGGACCGGCAGACCAATGGCGGGACCGGACCACCGAACCAGAAGACCGGGCAGCCGGCGCGGGAACAAGGGCAAGACATGACAGGCACACATCGAACATCCGCATGCAGGTTCCTGGTTACCGGGGCCCTGCTGATCGCCCTCGCGGGCTGCGACGGCTTCGAGGGATTCGGCCCTGGCGCGGGGACGGCACCGGGCGAAGCAAATGCGCAGGCAGGCGCGGCAGAGGGCCAGTCGGTCCAGTTGGTCGAACGCGACGTCGAGGCGCCCGAGGTCTTCCAGGTGACCGAACCCGGTCTTTGGGACGGGCGCCCCTCGCTGGGCGGGGTCTGGGTGGCACATCCCGGTGTCGATACCCCCGAACGGGTCATCATCCGCAACGAGGAGAATGGCAGCTTCGTGATAGGCGCCCTGTTCCGTCGCGAGCGCGACACGCCCGGGCCGCGGCTTCAGGTTTCCTCGGATGCCGCCGAAGCCCTGGAAATGCTGGCCGGGAGTCCGACCGAGCTCCAGGTGACTGCACTGCGCCGCGAGGAGGTGAGCGAGCCTGATCCGGACCCGACTGCCGATTTCGACAGCCCCGAAGAAATCAGCGCCGCCCCGCTGGACGAGAACGCCGAGACGGACCCGATCGCCGGCGCGGCTCTTGCCATCGAGGCCGCCGAGGCTGGCGCCGGCGCCACCGCGCCCGCCGCAGCCCCTGCCCCTGTCCCGGCCTCCGCCGGCGAATTGGACAAACCCTATGTCCAGATCGGCATCTTCTCGATCGAGGCAAACGCCACCCGCACCGCCGACCGGCTTCGCGGCAACGGCATCGTGCCCACCGTCCTGGAACAGGAAAGCCAGGGCCGGACCTTCTGGCGCGTGATCGTGGGCCCCGCGTCCTCTGCCGGGGACCGCGCCGCCATCCGCGAGCAAGTGCGCGGCATGGGGTTCTCTGACGCCTATTTCGTCACCAACTGATCACCCTTGGCGCCCAAGGACGCACACGCCATGATCCGCCTGATTCCGACGCCTTTTCTGCTGGCCGCCGTGCTCGTGCTCGCCGTGGCGCAAGCCCCGCTGGCGCAGAGTTTCGACACCCGCGCCGAGGCGGCCTACGTGCTGGACCAGACCACCGACACGGTTCTGCTGGAAAAGAACGCGGACCAGCCGCTGCCGCCGGCCTCCATGTCCAAGCTCATGACGCTCTACATGGCCTTCGAAGCCATTGCCGACGGGCGCCTGGGCGTGGATGACGTGCTGCCCGTTTCTCAGCACTGCTTCGAATACCGGGGCTCCACGATGTTCCTCGATCCGAGCGACCGGGTCCGGGTCGAGGACCTGCTGCGCGGGGTCGTGGTGCTCTCGGGCAACGATGCATCCTGCGTACTGGGCGAGGCGCTGTCGCCGGATGGCACCGAGGCGGGCTTCGCTCGCATGATGACCGCCCGCGCAGAGAACCTGGGGATGATGAGTTCAACCTTCATCAATTCCAACGGGTGGCCAGCGGCGGGCCAGCGCATGTCAATGCATGACCTGGGCGTCCTGGCCGACCGGCTCATCACCGATTTCCCGACCTTCTACCCGCTCTTCGCCGAACAGCGCTACGAATTCGACGGCCGCGCGCCGCAGAACGTCCGCAACCGCAATCCGTTGCTGGGGCTGGAGATCGGGGCCGACGGACTCAAGACTGGTCATACCCAGGAGGCAGGCTATGGCCTCGTGGGCAGCGCCAAGCAGGGCGATCGCCGCGTGATCTTCGCGATCACGGGACTGGAAACCGCCCGGGCCCGCGCCGAAGAGGCCGAGAAGATCATCAACTGGGCCTTCCGTCAGTTCGCCGAACGCGGCGTCGCCAAAGCCGGGACACGGCTGGCCGAGGCCGAGGTCTGGATGGGCGAACGCCCCTTCGTAGGTCTCTCGGTGAAAGAGGACCTGTCGATGCTGGTTCCCCTGACGGCATCACGCGACATCGAGGCCGAAGTCATCTACAACGGCCCCGTCGAAGCCCCGATCACCGCGGGCGACGAAATCGCCGAACTGGTGATCCGGCTTGGCGATCTGCCCGAAACGCGCGCCCCACTGGTTGCGGACGAGGACGTGGCGCGCGGCGGCTTCGCCTCGCGGCTGCGGGTCGCCGCCGAGGTGCTGGTGGCCAAGTTCCTTGACAACGAGGGGACCGGGCCCGAGGAAGGCGCCTGAGATCAAGGCATTTCCGGGCGGCCCTGCATGTTCATCACCTTCGAAGGCATCGACGGCTCGGGCAAATCCACCCAGGCGCGGCTGCTGGCCGACCGGCTGCCCGACGCCGTTTTGACCCGCGAACCGGGCGGCAGCCCCGGTGCGGAGGAGATCCGCCGGCTGCTGCTGACCGGGGACACTGACCGCTGGTCGGCCGAGACCGAGATCCTGCTGTTCACCGCCGCCCGACGCGACCACCTCGAAAAGACCATCCAGCCCGCGCTGGCCGCGGGCAGGACCGTGATCTGCGACCGCTTCGCCGATTCCACCCGCATCTACCAGGGCGCCACCCGTGGCGCGCTGCGCGCCACGGTGGATCGCCTGCACGCGCTGATGATCGGGCGCGAACCTGACCTGACCTTTGTCATCGACATGGACCCCGGCCTCGCGCTGGATCGCGGCCTGGCCCGCGGTTCGGGCGAGGACCGTTTCGAGGAATTCGGACTCGGCTTCCAGGAAACGCTGCGCCATGGCTTTCTTCACCTGGCCCGGGACCACCCGGATCGCTGCGTGGTCATCGACGGGAACCGGGATGCGCAGGCCGTGGCCGCCGAGGTCGCCGCGCAGCTGGCCGCGCGCGAGGGGGCCTGATGGCCACTGCCCCCGAGGACCGCCCCCTGCCCGACCAGGTCGAGGGCGCACCGCACCCGCGCGAGACTCGCACCCTCTATGGCCAGCAGGCCGCCGAGGCCGAGTTCCTGGACAGTTTCAACACCGGGCGGCTGCACTCGGGGTGGCTTATCACCGGGCCGCGCGGCGTGGGAAAGGCGACGCTGGCCTGGAAGATTGCCGGGTTCCTTCTGTCGCAACCCCGCGCGGAGACAGAGGACGGGCTGTTCGGCGATGCGCCGCCAGAGCCTGACCGGCTGGATGTCGATCCAGAACACCCCGACATGCGGCTTCTGGCCTCGGGCGCGCATCCGCGGCTGTTCGTGCTGCGGCGGGCCTGGGAAGAAAAGACCGAAAAGCTCAAGACCGTGATCACGGTCGAGGAGGTCCGCAAGCTGCGCGGGTTCTTCGGCATGTCCGCCGCCGATGGCGGTCGGCGGGTGGTGATCGTGGACGCCGCCGACGAGATGAACGTGAACGCCGCCAACGCAATCCTCAAGCTGCTGGAAGAACCGCCCGAGGGGGCCACGGTGCTGATGGTGGCGCATCAGCCGTCTCGGCTGCTGCCGACGATCCGGTCGCGCTGCCGGGTGCTGCGCTGCGGTTTGCTGACCCCCGACGACATGGGACACGCCCTGGCGCAGGCCGACAGCCACACGGACGCCCCCGCGGCGCTGGCCGCGCTTACCGGCGGCTCGGTGGGCGAGGCGATCCGCCTGGTCAACCTCGACGGGCTGGCAATCTATGGCGAACTGGTCAGCTTGGTTGACGCGCCCGCCGGGTTCGACCGGCCAAGGGCGATCAAGCTGGCCGAAACCAGCGCGGGCCGGGGCAGCGATGCCCGCTTCACGCTGACGCTGGACCTGATCGACCGGTTCCTGTCGCGGGCCGCGCGGACCGGGCTGGAGGGACCCCCAACCGACCAGGCCGCCCCCGGGGAGGCCCGCTTGCTGGCCCGCCTCGCCCCCGATGCCAGCGCCGCGCGTGCCTGGGCCGACCTCGCGCAAGAGGTCTCGGATCGCACCCGCCACGGCAAGGCCGTCAACCTTGACCCTGCCCTTCTCATTCTAGATACCCTGTTCAGGATCGAGCAGACGGTGCAAAGCACCACCGCGAATACCACCACAGCCTGACGGGGTGAAATGACCCACGCGCGACTCGTCGATAGCCATTGCCACCTTGATTTCCCCGATTTCGAGGGCGAACTGCCCGATGTCATCGCACGGGCAAAGGCGGCAGGCGTGGCGCGCATGGTCACCATCTGCACGCGCCTGCGCCATGAACCCAGGGTCCGCGCCATCGCCGAAGCGCATGACCCCGTCTTCTACGCCGCGGGAACCCACCCGATGAGCGCCGCCGAGGAGCCGCTGGCAGCGGTCGATGACCTTGTCGCGCTGGCCCGGCACGCCAAGTTCGTCGGCATCGGCGAAACCGGGCTTGATTACCACTACACCGCCGACAGCGCCGAAGCGCAGCGGCAATCCCTGCGCGTCCATATCGACGCGGCGCGCGAGACCGGGCTGCCCCTGATCATCCATGCCCGCGACGCGGATACGGACATGGCCGCGATACTGCGCGAGGGCTATGACAACGGCGCCTATCCTTGCGTCATGCACTGCTATTCCTCTGGCCCTGAGCTGGCGTGCGCGGCGCTGGAGATGGGGTTCTACCTGTCCATGTCCGGCATCGCGACCTTCCCCAAGTCGCAAGAGGTCCGCGACATCTTTGCCGCGGCGCCGGTGGACCGGGTTCTCGTGGAAACCGACAGCCCCTACCTGGCGCCGCCGCCGCATCGCGGACGCCGCAACGAACCGGCCTACACCGCGCATACCGCCGCGGTCGGGGCCGAAGTTTTCGGCATGGACTATGACGATTTCGCCCGGCAAACGACGGATAACTTCGACCGGCTGTTTGCAAAGGCCGCCCGTTGGCAGGCAGCCGCCTGATGGGTGAAACACGTCTGCGCATATTGGGCTGCGGCTCCTCGGGGGGCGTGCCCCGCCTGGGCGGGCACTGGGGAGATTGCGATCCCGACGATCCGCGCAACCGCCGCACCCGCTGTTCGCTGCTGGTCACGCAGCAGGGGCCGAACGGCGTTACACGGGTGCTCATCGATACCTCGCCCGACCTGCGTCAGCAGTTGCTGGACGCGGGTATCGGCGAACTCGACGCCGTGCTGTATACCCATTCGCATGCCGACCACGTACACGGGTTGGACGACCTGCGCATGATCGTCTTCAACATGCGGCGCCAACTGCCGGTCTGGACCGACGGCGATACCGGCCAGCAGCTGTTGTCGCGTTTCGGCTATGCCTTCGTGCAGCCCGAAGGATCGCCCTATCCGCCGATCTGCAACCTCCACACCATTGACGGCGACGTGACCATAGAGGGCGCGGGCGGGCCGATCACCTTCACACCCTTCGCGGTGGATCACGGATCAATCGAGGCGCTCGGGTTCCGTATCGGCAACGCGGCGTACCTGCCCGACGTCGCCGATATTCCGGACGCGGCCTGGCCACACCTGGAGGGGCTGGACCTTTGGATCCTCGACGCGCTGCGCCGTGACCCGCACCCGACCCATGCCCACCTTGCCAAGAGCCTGGAATGGATCGCGCGCGCCGCGCCGGACCGCGCGGTGCTGACCAACATGCACATCGACCTGGATTGGGCAACGGTGGATGCCGAGACACCCGCAAATGTCATACCCGCCCATGACGGGATGGTCCTGTCCCTGAAGGACTGAGGCGACATGGCGCCCCTGGCCACGGTCATCCTGCCGGTCTTCCTCGTGGTGGGAGTCGGCTACTTGGCCCGTTGGCGCGGATGGATGACCGACAGCGGCATCGACGGGCTGATGAAATTTGCCCAGGACATCGCCATTCCGCTGCTGCTGTTCCGGGCGATCGCGACCCTCGACCTGGGCCGGGACTTTGACGGGCCGCTGCTGCTGTCGTTCTACTGCGGGGCGTTGGCGGGGTTCCTGGCCGGACTGACCGGGGCACGGCTCTTGTTCCGGCGCGACTGGGAAGAAAGCGTCGCCATCGGGTTTATCGGGCTGTTCTCGAACACGCTACTGCTGGGCCTGCCGATCACCGAGCGGGCCTATGGCGCCGACGCGCTGACATCGAACTACGCCATCATCGCCCTGCACGCGCCCTTTTGCTATGCCTTGGGCATCACCGCGATGGAGATTGCGCGGGCGGGCGGCACCTCGGCGCGCGCACTCCCGGGCAAGGCGCTGCGGGCGATCTTGTCCAACGCGCTGGTGCTGGGGATCGGCGCAGGCTTCCTGGTGAACCTGGCCGGGATCGCCCTGCCGGCGGTGCTGACCGATGCTGTCGACCTTCTGGTTCGAGCGGGCCTTCCGGCGGCCCTCTTCGGACTTGGTGGAGTGCTGCATCGCTATCGCCCCGAGGGAGACATGCGCGTGATCCTTTACGTTTGCGCGATTTCGCTGCTGCTTCATCCGGCAATCACACTTGGCCTGGGCCGGGTCATGGGCCTTTCGAACGAGGCCCTGCGCTCGGCCGTGATTACGGGGGCCATGGCACCGGGCGTCAACGCCTATCTCTTCGCCAATCTCTACGGCGTGGCCAAGCGCGTTGCAGCTTCGGCGGTTCTGATCGGGACGGGTCTGACGATGCTCAGCGCGACGGTCTGGCTGTCGGTCCTGCCCTGAACGGAAAAAGGCCGCGCCCCTTGGCGCGGCCCCCTGCTGCATGTCCTGCGACAATCCTCAGCCCGGGCTCATTCCGCGCAGTCGCTCGGAACGGCGCCGCAGAAGCTCCACGGTCGTCAACAGGCAGATCGAGATGGTCACCAGGATCGTCGCCGCCGCGAGGATTGTCGGACTGATCTGTTCGCGCAGCCCGGTAAACATCTGCCACGGCAGGGTCTGCTGCTGGGCGGACCCGACGAAAAGCACGACCACCACCTCGTCAAAGGACGTGATGAAAGCAAAGAGCCCCCCCGAGATCACCCCGGGCAGGATCAGCGGCATCTGCACCCGGAAGAAGGTCGTCACGGGGTTTGCCCCCATGTTTGCCGCCGCGCGTGTCAGAGACTTGTCGAAGCCGACCAACGTGGCCGTCACGGTGATTATGACGAACGGCACGCCGAGCGCGGCGTGTGCCAGGATCACCTTGACGTAGCCGACGAAGGTCTGGTTCAGGCCGAGGTTCGCCTGCAGCCAGTTGCCCAGCGGCGCGTAGAAGAAGAACATGCCGGTCGCCGAGATGATCAGCGGCACGATCATCGGAGAAATCAGGATAGCCATGATCGCCTGACGCCCGGGCACATGGGTCTGCGACAGGCCGATGGCGGCGAGCGTCCCAAGGCTGACCGATATCAATGTCGCGAAGGGTGCGATAATCAGCGAGTTCTTGAGCGGGGTCATCCACTCGGCCCCCGAAACGCCCCACATCTTGCCGACCACGACGCCGATCAGCGCACCGACAACGCCGTAGACCAGAATCTTGGTCAGGCCGCGCTGGGCGTTGGGCAGCAATTGCACCAGCCCGCCCAGGACCGCGCCAATGACCACGCCGTAAAGGATGCCCTGTACCGGGTGGCCGCCGCCACTGAAGAATTCGCGGTAGTGCTTCAGGCTGTAGCCCTCGGCCTGGAAAGCCAGCATTTCCGGGGTGAACGTGAAGAAATTCTCGGCATTGAAGCTCAGCCACATGACCGGGATCAGCGGCGCGATCAGGAAGAAAAACACGAAGGCACAGATGAACAGGAAGATGTTGTGCCAGAGCGTTTGCCCGGCGGTGTAGTAGATCGGCACGCCGGCGCGATATTGCCCCGACCCGATCCAGGTGCCGAACCAGCCCATCGACAGGCCCATGACCGCCCCGCCCACAAGGCCGCCCAGGCCACCCGCGACAAGGCCGACGATCGCAAAGAGCGCGCAGGTGCCCCAGATCTTCTGCCAGAGCCGCACCTGGACGATCCGTGCAAGGATACCGGCGAGGATGGCGCCGATCACGGCCCCGCTCGCGAAACCCAGCCAGGCCTCGCCAAAGATGTTTCCGGTAACGAAGCCGAAGCAGGCCCCCAGCACGGCCACCACGGGCATGGTGAAGGTCAGCAGCGGCGGGCGTTCCACGTTCACGGTCAAAGTGCTCATGAGATCAGCCCCCCAATTTCACGTTGTCGATACCGACGATCCGGTCGTAGAGCCAGTAAAGCACCAGCACCACCACCAGCAGGATAGAGCCCAGGGCGGCCGCGAGGCCCCAATTGAGCGAGCTGGAAATGTGGTAGGCGATCCGGTTCGAGATGAAGACGCCATCGGTGCCGCCGACGATCTCGGGCGTGATGTAGTAGCCGATCGACAGGATGAATACGAGGATAGAGCCCGCCCCGATGCCCGGAACCGACTGCGGGAAGTAGACCCGCCAGAAGGCCACGAAGTTGGTCGCACCCAGCGACTTGGCCGCCCGCAGGTAGGACGGGTCGATGGTCTTCATCACCGAGTAGAGCGGCAGGATCATGAACGGCAGCAGGATGTGCGTCATGGCGATGATCGTCCCGGTCTGGTTGTTCATCAGGATCAATCGGTTGGCATCATCCACGAAGCCCAGCCAGACGAGGATCTCGTTGATGACCCCCTGTTGTTGCAGCAGCACCTTCCACGCAGACGTCCGCACCAGGAGCGAGGTCCAGAAGGGCAGCAGGACAAGGATCATCAACACGTTGGCCGTGCGCAGCGGCAGGTTTGCCAGCAGCCAGGCCACCGGGTAGCCCAGCAGGATGCAGGACCCGGTGATGACCAGCGACATGAAGAGCGTCCGGTTGAACAGCTTGATATAGAGCTGACGGTCTTCGGGCTGGGCCTCGACCCCGTCGGTCCCGAGCTTCATGTCGATGGCGGTGAGGAAATACCCCGGCGTGTAGTTGGGCGAGTAGACGGAAATCGTCCCCCAGACCTCGGGGTCAAGCCAATCCTCGTCCAATTCGGCGAAGGCTTCGCGAAAGGTCGTCTCGGGCAACCTGTCTAGATTGGCGACCACCGCTTGAAGTTGCGCGGCGCCGGGACCGTCGTAATCGGCAATGGCGGCGACGGTTTCGGGATTGCGCAGGTCCATGCCCAGCGCACCATAAACCGCTTCCCAGGGCTCCTCCTCGGCCACGACATCCTCGTCCACGAGGGCCGTCCAGATGGCGAAGTCGGTATAGGCGGTGGTCGTCCAGGGCAGCAGGTCGATCATGGCCTGCGAGGGCACGAAACCGACGTCACCTTCCAGGGGGTCGCCTTCCTGCGCCTCCCACATGCCGCGGCGTTCCTCCAAAAGGCCCTCGCCGCCCGCGCCGTTCATCATGTCATACCAGAAATCCGCCTCCTCGAAGGCCGGATCGATCTCTTCGAGCGGGTCCTGAAAGGCCTCGCCGATGTCATCGACATTGCGGCCCGAACTCCGGAACAGCGACGACAGCCCGGTCTGTTCGTAATTCAGGCGCGAGCCGAGCTTGGTATGCTCCTTGGCCTCCTCGGCATTGAAAAGGTCGATGAAGAGATGTTGATACACCAGTTCGTCGGGCGCCTCACCGCTGTCGATGTCCCAGTCCTGGATCGCCGCGACGGTGCCGGGCAGAGTGTCCGACACGATCTGGTTCTCGACCGAACGGAACAGCATGGACAGGATCGGGATGATGAAGGTCAGCACGACGAAAAACAGCAATGGCGCGATCAGCGCGAGGGCGCGCAACTTCTCTCGCCGTAGGGCCTTGGCCAGACTTTGCTTGAGCGGCGAGCCGTCGGCGGCCAGCACCGGGCCGGTATCTGTGCTATCACTCATCGTTTCCCCGTCGATCTGCCGGATTTCCGGTCTGTATTCTTAAAGGTCCAAACGAATTGGAAGTGTGGAGGGGCCGGCTTGCCGGCCCCTCCGAAAGGCAAGCCCTTACTGGGCCAGCCAGGACTGGAACTTGGCGTCGATGTCGTCGCGATAGTCGGCCCAGAAGCCGTAGTTGAACACGAAGACATTCTCGCTATTGGCCGGGGCAGTCGGCATGTGGGGTCCCATCGGGATGCCCAGTTCGGCATGGTCGCCGACCAAGGGCGCCGAGGAGTCACGGGCCGGACCGTAGGAGATGTAGGCCGCCTGGTCGGCCAAACGCTGCGTGTCGGTGGCGAAGTAGAGGAAGTCCTCCACACGGGCCAGCCGCTCGTCGGACAGGCCGGTGGGGATGATCCACCCGTCAAGGTCGAAGACCTGCGCGTCCCACATCATCTCGATCGGCTGATCCTGCTCCTCGATCGCCGAGAAGAGGCGCCCGTTGTAGGTCGAGCCCATGAAGACCTCGCCATCGGCAAGCAGCTGCGGCGTGTCAGCGCCGGCGGACCACCAGATCACGTCGTCCTTGATGGTATCCAGCTTGGCGAGCGCCTGATCCTGGCCGTCTTCGGTGGCCAGCACGTCGTAGATCTCGTCCTTGGGCACACCATCGCAGAGCAGCGCCCATTCCATGGTGTTGATCGGACGCGATTCAAGCGACCGCTTGCCCGGATAGGTCTCCAGATCGAACACGTCGCAGATGTCGTCGGGGGCGTCGACGCCCTCGGGCACCATGTCCGAGCGATAGCCGAAGGTGATCGAATAAACGATTTGCGGGATGAAGCAGTCGCTGACGATCAGGTCGCCGAAGTCGTCGCTGGCGTCGGTGCCATCGGGCGCGGGCGCCAGGAGTTCATCGTGGTCCACTTCCATCGCCAGGCCTTCGTCGCAAAGGCGCAGCGCGTCGGCGGCGACCACGTCGACCAGGTCCCAGGTGATGTTGCCGGCCTCGTTCATGGCGCGCAGCTTGGCCACGGCCTCGTTCGAGGATTCATCCCAGGTGATCGAAACGTCGGGATTCATTTCCATGTAGGGCTTGGCATAGGCCTCGATCTGCGAGTTCTGGTAGGCGCCGCCCCAGCTGACGAGTGTCATGTCGTCGACCATGTGGGCTTCGGCGCCGGCCATGGAGCCAGCGGCGCAAAGCGCGGTCGTCGCGGTAAGTGTCTTGAGAAGTTTCATTTCATACTCCCGTATGTCTCCCGGTTTCATTGGGTTTGCGGGACCGGCAACCGGGTCTGGGCCGCTCCACGCTTGACATGCACCCGACCACGTTCAGAGGTCGAGCGCACGACAGTCCTCGGCCAGCCAGCCAATCTTGATGTTCTGGCCCGGCTCAAGGCGTTGCTGATCTGGGGCGTTGCGGGTCTTGATGATGAAATCATCCTGCCCGGCCACCCGAAGCCGCGTGCGGAAGATGTCACCCATGTAGATGAACTCCAGCACCTCGGCATCGAGGGTGTGCGCGCCTTCCTGCAGGCGCGACTGGTCGATCTCGACCCGTTCGGGGCGGATCGAAACGAGTGTCCTGTCGCCGACCTTGTCGACATTGACGGGTTTGGCATCGATGATCTCGCCATCGTCGAGTTCCACGATGCAGGTCTCGCCCTTGATTTCCTTGATGGTACCTTCGAGCGTGTTGTTCTCGCCGATGAACTGCGCGACGAAGCTGTTCTGCGGGCTCTCGTAAAGCTCGTCAGGCGGGGCCAGCTGCTGGATGCGGCCGTCGTCGAAAACGGCTACCCGGTCAGACATGGTCAGCGCCTCGGTCTGGTCGTGGGTGACGTACACCGTGGTGATCCCGAGGTTGTGGGCCAGGTGGGTGATCTCGAACTGCATCTTCTCTCGCAGCTGCTTGTCGAGCGCGCCAAGCGGCTCGTCCATCAACACAAGCTCGGGCTCGAACACCAGCGCGCGGGCCAGCGCGACCCGCTGCTGCTGGCCACCCGACAACTGCGCCGGGCGCCGGCCGCCGAAGTCGCCCATCTCGACCATGTCGAGCGCGCGCTTGATCTTTTCCTCGCGGTCGGACTTGCCCATGCCACGCACTTCCAGCGGGAAGGACAGGTTCTCGGCGATCGTCATGTGTGGGAACAGCGCATAATTCTGGAAGACCATGCCGATCCCGCGCTTGTGCGGCGGGATGTCGTTGATCGACTTGCCGCCCAGCCGGATATCGCCGTGGGTCGCGGTCTCGAAGCCGGCAAGCATCATAAGGCAGGTCGTCTTGCCCGAGCCGGACGGCCCGAGCATCGTCAGGAATTCGCCACGTGGCATGTCGAGGTTGAGATCTTTGACGACGAGCATTTCGCCGTCGTAGCTTTTCTGCACGCGTTCGAATTCCACGAACGCATCGTTGGATGCACCATCGGCCAAGCCGTGTCTCCCTGTTACCTGGCAGCTTGTCGCTGCACTTGCGTTTCCAGACTAAAGCAATCCGGAGGCCGGATTGCAACGGATTAGATGATTGTCTCAGCCGTAGACCGTGATTATCGGCTTTTGGCCTGAATTTTTATGTTTAAATGCACTTTTCTCCGGCGTCATTGCGTCCATGAAGGCATTTCTCCTTGGATCAAATGCCGAGCAGCTTTGCGTTTCACCCCCAATTCGGCCCTCCTGCCGCCGGTCTGGACGCCATGTCTCGGTCCAGGCGCCCGGGTGCGGCGCCTGTTCTGGCAGCGGGGCGCGCACGCTCAGGACGCCCTGTCGAGGGCGACTGGCAAGCCCCCTTCCGCGACAAGGAACCGGACGACGCGGTCCAGCCCCACACCACGGTTCAGCTGGGCCAACACGTGCGGCCGACCCTGCCGCGCCCGCCGTGTGTCGGCCTCCAGCCGGTCGGTATCGACGCCCACGTGGGGCGCAAGGTCGATCTTGTTGACCACCAGCATGTCCGATTTGACCAGCCCCGGTCCGCGTTTGCGCGGAATGTCCTGACCTGCGGCGGTGTCGATGACATAGATGCTCAGGTCGGCCAGTTCCGGGCTGAAGGTGGCCGCCAGGTTGTCACCCCCGGATTCGATCAGCACAAGGTCCAGATCCGGAAAGGCCTCGGTCAATTCGGCCACGGCGGCAAGGTTGATCGAGGCATCCTCGCGGATCGCGGTATGCGGGCAGCCGCCCGTCTCGACCCCCCGGATGCGCTCGCCGGGCAGTACCTGCGCGCGCATCAGCGCCTCGGCATCCTCGCGCGTGTAGATGTCGTTGGTGACCACCGCCATGGAGCAGCGTGGCGCCAACGCTCGCGCCAACCCCTCGGTCAGGGTCGTCTTGCCAGCCCCCACGGGGCCGCCGATGCCCACGCGCAGCGGGCCATTCATGGATGATGTGGTCATGTGCGGCAGATCCTCACCTCTTGCGTTTCATGGGTCATCGCGGCCAGATCCCCGGCCAGCGCGCATCCGCCCAGCGCCTCGAGCGGGGCGTCGGCAGCCCGCGCGGCGATCCCGGGCAAGCGCGGCGCAAGCCGGTCCAACACCGCCTGTCCTTCGGTCTGGCCCAACGGGACAAGACGCGTCGCAATCGTCACCAGGTTGCCGGTGAAGGCCTGCAGATAAAGCGCGATCACGTCTTCGGCAGGCACGTCAAGCGGCGCGGCAGCCTCTCCGACCGCCACGGGCAGCAACCGCGCGGGCATGTCGCGCCCGGTGATCCCGGCCACCGTCCGCGCAAAAGCCATGCCCTGTTCTCGCGTCTCTTGCAGGCGTTCGGCACAGGGCTGGAGCGCGCGCGCCAGATCGTCCGTCGGCTCGGCCGCGCCGGCCAGGGCGTGCGCCAGCAGGACCGCGTCCTGCCAGCCAGCGCCAAAGTCCAGCAGGTTGCCCAGCCAGGCCTCCAAAGCGGGCGCATCGGCGACCGTGCCCGCCGCGATGGCGGCCTCCAGCCCGTGCGAATAGGCGTAGCTGCCGACCGGGAAGGCCGGCGAAAGCCATTGCACCACTTTCAAGTGCGCGGGCGTCAGCATCAGCCAGGTCCGTGTTCATGCGTGTGGCCATGGTCGTGCCCCATGGTGCGACCCTTGCCATATGCGCCGCCTTCCGGGCGAAAGGGGCCGGTGACGGGGCCCAGGTCCGCCCCCAGCCGGGCCAGCATCGCCTCGATCACCGGATCGCGGCGGATCACCAGGTGATCGACGCCGATCTGGCATGGCGTATGCCGGTTCCCGATATGCCAGGCCAGACGGGCCAGATCGCCGCGCACCTCGACCAGATCCTCGGGGGCCGCCGCGACGGCCACCGCCCGCCCATCGCCCAGCACAAGGCCCCAGTGATCGTCCAGGTTGGTCAGGTCGGGCAGGTCCACCAGGAAGGCAAGCCCGCCCTGCCCCACCAGCCGTTTGCGGCGCAACAGCCGCCCGTCATAATCCAGCAGAACGGTATCGGCCACGTCAGGCACCGGCGCCGACAGCAGCGCACGCGCCACGGGCAGTTCGGTCAGATCGGACTCTGGCATGGTGGGGCCTCCTCAGAACAGGAAATAGCGTTGCGCCAGCGGCAGCTCCTCGGCCGGCGCGCAGGTCAGAACCGCGCCATCGGCGCGCACCTCGTAGGTCTCGGGGTCGACCTCGACCTCGGGTGTCAGGTTGTTGTGGATCATGTCGCGCTTGCCGATGCTGCGGGTGTTCGACACCGGCAGGGTGTCCTTTGCCAGCCCGAGCGCGGCGCCGATCCCGTCGTCATGGGCCGCGCCGCTGACAAAGGTGACCGAAGACCGCTCCAACGCCCGGCCCAGCGCCCCGAACATGGGCCGCGCGTGCACCGGTTCGGCGGGGACCGAGCCATTGGGGTCCCCCATCTGGGCCATCACGATGGACCCGCCCATGACCACCATGTCTGGCTTGGCGCCAAAGAAGGCAGGGTCCCAGAGGCACAGGTCGGCGCGCTTGCCAACCTCGATGCTGCCAATATGCGTGCTCAACCCGTGCACGATTGCCGGGTTGATCGTGTATTTCGCGATGTAACGCTTGACGCGGGCATTGTCGTTCTCCCCGGTCTCCTCTGGCAGGCGGCCGCTCTGGCGGCGCATCTTGTCGGCGGTCTGCCAACAGCGCAGCACGACCTCGCCCACGCGGCCCATGGCCTGGCTGTCCGAGGAAATGACCGAGAAGGCGCCCATGTCGTGCAGAATGTCCTCTGCGGCGATGGTCTCACGCCGGATGCGGCTTTCGGCAAAGGCGACATCCTCGGGGATCGCCTTGTCGAGGTGGTGACAGACCATCAGCATGTCGAGGTGTTCCTCGATTGTGTTGACGGTATAGGGCATGGTCGGATTGGTCGAAGAGGGCAGCACGTTCTGCGTGCCGACGACCTTCATGATGTCAGGGGCATGGCCGCCGCCCGCGCCCTCGGTGTGATAGGCGTGAATGGCCCGGCCCTTGAAGGCCGCCAACGTGTTCTCGACGAAGCCGCTCTCGTTTAGGGTGTCGGTATGGATCATCACCTGGATGTCCATGTCCTCGGCCACCGACAGGCAGCAGTCGATGGCGCCGGGCGTGGTGCCCCAGTCCTCGTGCAGCTTGAGTGCGCAAGCCCCGGCGCGGACCTGCTCGGCCAGCGCGCCGGGCAGGCTGGCGTTGCCCTTGCCCGCGAAGGCGAGGTTCATCGGCAGCGCATCGGCGGCCTGCAACATCCGCCCGATGTGCCAGGGGCCGGGCGTGCAGGTGGTGGCCAGCGTGCCGTGGGCCGGGCCGGTGCCGCCGCCCAGCATGGTGGTGATCCCTGAATGCAGCGCGTCCTCGACCTGTTGGGGACAGATGAAGTGGATGTGCGCGTCAAAGCCCCCGGCGGTCAGGATCTTGCCCTCGCCGGCGATGACCTCGGTCCCCGGGCCGATGACGATATCCACATTGGGCTGGGTGTCGGGGTTGCCAGCCTTGCCGATGGCGGCGATCCGCCCGTCGCGCAGGCCAACGTCGGCCTTGTATATGCCCGTATGATCGAGGATCAGCGCATTGGTGATGACGGTGTCCACCGCGCCCTCGGCGCGGGTCGCCTGAGACTGGCCCATCCCGTCGCGGATCACCTTTCCGCCGCCAAACTTCACCTCTTCGCCGTAGGTGGTGAAATCCTTTTCGACCTCGATCACCAGTTCCGTGTCGGCCAGCCGAAGCCGGTCGCCTGTGGTGGGACCGTACATGCTGGCATAATGGGCGCGGGACAGGGTGCGTGGCATATCAGATATCTCCCATGACCTGCTGGTTGAAGCCGAAGACGCGCCGCGCCCCGCCGTAGGGCACAAGGCGCACCTCGCGGGTCTGGCCCGGCTCGAAGCGCACCGCCGTGCCCGCTGGAATGTCAAGCCGCAGACCCCGCGCGGCGGTGCGATCGAAGGACAGGCCGGAGTTTGCCTCGGCAAAGTGATAGTGACTGCCTACCTGGACCGGTCGGTCGCCGGTGTTGGCGACTTCCAGCACGGTGACATCGGCGCCCGCGTTCAGAGTGATCTCGCCCTGCGCCGGAAAGACCTCTCCGGGGATCATTTGCGGCCCCGCCCGATGGCGTAGCCCCCGGCCAGTGCAAGCAGTCCGACCAGCATCAGCCACACCGCATCAATCCCATGCGGGTGCATGTGCGCGCCGGTATGGGCCTGCGCGAGGCTCGGCAGCATCAGCAGAAGGGGCAGAAGAAAACGCATTGGATCGGTCCTTGTCCTGAGGGGTTGCGGGTAACTTGGCAAATCAGCGGATGGGGTCGTGAACGGTCACCAGCTTTGTGCCGTCGGGAAAGGTGGCCTCGACCTTGACCGAGGGGATCATCTCGGGAATGCCCGCCATGCAATCATCGGCGGCCACCACGTGGGCGCCTGCCTCCATCAGGTCGGCGACGCTACGGCCCTCGCGTGCCCCCTCGACCACGAAATCCGAGATCAACGCGATGGCCTCGGGGTGGTTGAGCTTGACACCGCGGGCCTTGCGCCCGCGTGCCACCATTGCGGCAACCGAGATCAGCAGCTTGTCCTTTTCGCGTCGGGTCAGGTTCATCGAGGGGCTCTTTTCTGTCGGGTGGGGATCATGTCTGCCAGACGCGCGGCAGCGGGCCGGGCCGCAGAACCTCAAGCAATCGCACGACCTGGCGGCGCAGGGGCCAGCCGTCGACGGCCATCAACCGGATCAGCAGCTTGCCGTCGAAGGCCGAGGCGCCGCCGCGCGTGCCCGGCTCGTCCAGCGCCGCGCGGACGGGGGCCAGCGCGTCCGGCGCGCCGGGGGCGACCAGTGCCACCGTGGCAATGGCGCGGGCACCCTCCAGCACGGCCGGACCGGCGGGCAACGTCGCCGGGGTGATATGCAGCGGCTCGACCAGCAGTGGCCGACCGTCGCGCAGGACACGGCGGGTATCGCGCAAGTGCAGAGCTGCCGGACGCTCGCCCATGGCGGCACGGCCCAGCACCAGCATTTCCAGCATCAAGCAAGTCGCATCCGCGGCCAGGTCGATCCTGGTCTCGCGCCGCAGGTCGCTGCGATCGAACAGGATCGTCTCCTGCGGGAGCCAGTCCAGATGTCCCCCGGGGCCGACCCTGTGCCGCACCTCGACGGCCGCCGACCCGCCGGGGCTGCGATAGGCGCGTTCGGCGGTCTGGGTGGTGCCGGTCGCATGCACGCCCGCGCCAAGGTCAAGACGACAGGTCAACCGGTCGCCCTCCGTCAGCCCTCCCGAGGTGTTCAGAAATACCACCTCGGGGCCCATCTCGCCGGGATGCACGAAAGCCTTGGCTGAGCCCGACTGGTGCAACCGGTCAAGGCGGCCCCGCCGCGGCCCGGCGCGCAGCGCCACGTGGGCGGCGCCGCGGCTTCGCTCCTGTGGCATTGCCGGGACGGTCTGGAGGGTCATTGCATGGTCCTTTGGGCAGTCCCGCCCGACCCTATCGCGGCGCGCCCGGACCACCACCGCAGCCGCCGCCGCACCCCCGCTCCGGCGGTGACACAGCGGCAAGATGCCCGGTTTTCAAGCAATACGCCCGGAACATGTGCGCCGTATGAACGCGCTTGGCGCGGCCCGCGCCGGGGGGCTCAGGTCCAGGTGACGGTCCCGTTGCAAAACCCCACCTTCTCGATGCCCTTTGCCCTGCGGAAAACGCGGGCGATGTCGCTGATCAGCGGCGCGTCCGTCGCCGATCAGACCGCGAGGGTGCGATACCGTTCCGAGGCCCGTGTCGTGTGTCATACCCGGGCCACATCACCATCCAACTGGCATAGTTCCAAGCCCGCCGGCCCCGCCGTCATGCACGTGACCGTGACCAGGCCCGCCACTGGAATCGGCCACCGCAGACGTCCCTCCGCCGCATCGACAAAGAAAATCTCGGCCCGAAGTGACGTGGATTCACCGCGCGCCCCAATCAATCCGTGCGAAATCGCGACGAAGGTTGAAGCGGTAGGCGACAATCACTTGATCCGCGCGCCGTTTCAGGCAAATATTCCCCCAATTGGCATCTTGTTTGAGGAATGTCAGTAGATAGAAAAGCAAAATGAATCGGATTTTTAATTGGCGACCATGCAGTTGATATTTTTGGTCCCGTCAAATGCCAATGCCTGGAGCAGCACTCTGCTGCGGGGCAATCAGCTATGCGATATCTCGCGTCGTTACCTTGGGGATAAATTTGAATGCAAGGCTTTGCGAATGCCCTTGTCTGGCAAACGTCACCCAAAACGAGCTTTCACGACAGGTCATCAGTTGGCATGGATGGCGACATGCCCACGCGATGCAATTTATTTTGTCACCAAACAGTGCATGGAAAGGCTTCATCCAGTTTCTATCGAAGTGTTGAGGTGGCGCGCCAAGGGCGTTTTATTCGATTACCTTGACGCGGACTTGGAGTCAGTCTCGATGCGGGGAGCTGGTATTCATGTTTGCGCAAGCAAAGCACAGTATCAATACATGGAGCGCACACAGAGGCTCTCGAACTCGGGCTCTGTAGCTTTCCTTCCTCATGGTTATGATTGTCGGTTGCCGAGGTGTGCGCCAACCACAGGTCCGGTGCGCACTGCCTACTGGGGCGCATCCAAAAATACTTACATCCCGGAAGCGATCAATAATAAGATATATTCGATTGATGGAACGGCTGAGCCTACCACTGACACATTGAATAGGCTTTCAAAATACAGGCTTCATTACTGCGTGAGAAAGCCCTGCGTCGATATTGGAAAAACAATTTTCAAGCCACTCACCAAAGCAGCGAATGCTGCCGCTTGTGGAGCCAATATCATCATCAATCGCGATGCTTATGACGCAGTTGATCTTCTTGGTACAGATTACCCTTATTTCGTAGACGCCAACGATGATATAGACATATACAATGTACTTGAGTCTGCGATACATGGCACAGATAGCCCGGAGTGGTTAAAAGCCCGCAATATAATGAACTCTTTGGCTGCACAGCTGTCACCTGAGAGTATAGCACGGCAACTGGATACGATACTTCAGCCCTTAGTAGAATAGCATCGGCATTTGGCACCCGTTGCCGCGCCGTGACGCGGCGTGATGTCCCAACCGGGAAAGACCACCGGCAGATCTGCGGGGTCGGCTCCGACCCAGCCGTTCATGACGCGCGCGCAATCGGCGTATCCGGTGAAGACCGGGCGGCGCGCGGCCCCGGCACGAGGCGCCGTTCCAGGCGACCACGGGCCCGTACCGCCGCCGGACGACGCGCGAGCGCTTTCGCCTGCCCGACCCTGAATTGATGAAACGCAAGCGCCCCGACATCCCGTGGGACAGGTCCGAGCCCAGGCACCGGCACCCGACATTCGTCTACATCACCGAGACAGAGGATGGCGCCGGGTAGACTTGTGCCGCCAGTTCCGCCGCCAGTCCATCGGTCAGTTCCACGTCGTCCCAGGTCAGCACCTGGCCGCGCGTCACCGGACGGCGCAGCACGCAGGCCTCCATCAGGCCGATGGGCATGTGATCGGGCATCTCGGCGAAACGCAGGGCCGTGCCGCGAAAATCGAAACTGCCAATGGCCCGTGCCACCCGATATCCGGACGGAAGGTCGCGCTTGGCAACCGCCCCCACCGACTGGGTCTGTTCCGTGCCCGCCGTCAGAAGCCCCCGCTGCCCCGACAGAAGCTGGTCCAGCGACACGGGCACTTCGTAGTGCCCCAGATGATAGGGGCGTTCGAGCATGTGATAGGGGCCCGTGCCCATCTTGTAATAGGCCAGGTGGCCCGGGTCCGACGGGTGCCGCGCAACCACGAAGACCGACCCACGCCCGCCCGGCTGCAACACGTAGTCCGAGATCGGGGCGCCCCCGGCCGGACGGGCCTCGGCCATCCGTGCCAAGCGCTCGGCCCCGTCGATCAGGGACTCTGACGTCGGACCGGCCAGCCCGGAACACAAGATTTCCGCGCCCAGCCCGTTGGCCACCAACGCTTGCTCGATCTGGACCTTGGTGCCGTCGGTGAAAGCCACGGTCGCGGCCAGCGAGATACCCTGCCGAGCAGCCCAACGGCGCATCTCGGCGGGGTCGGGATCGGGGTCGAGGAACCCCTTTTGCGATCCGTAGACAAGCGGCTCGAACCCCATCAGCAGGGCCTCGCGATGCAGGGCGGCCAGGCTGCCGGGCTGATCGCCCTGGGACTCGACCACCGTGCCGTACTCCGCGAAGGCCGCGCCGAGAGTGACCTGGAACTCGGCATTGAGGGTAAGCACAGGGACCGGGCGCGCCACGGCGGCGCGTGCCAACCGGGCCGCCCGCCCGACGGTGCCCGAGCACTCTATCACGACGTCGCAATCGTCCAGCAACTGTTCGGGATCTTGGCAGATCGGCAGATCGGGAAAGCAGGGCGTCACCTCGGCGGCGGGGCGATCCGTCAGAACGCCCGTGATCCGATAGCGTTCAGGCTGCGCGGACAATACCCGCACCAAGCCGGACGCGATGAACCCCGTGCCCGACAAACCGATGCGAACGCTGGCAGATCGCCTAAACACAACACTTCTCCCTTTCCCCAAGGTGACAATGCTGCCGGACCATTCACATGTCAAATTCTTGCTATGAAATCCGGCCCCGGGAAAGCACCGGGTCGATGAAGGTCGCCACCGCGTCGATATCGACCTGCCGCAGCGCAAGTTGCACGATCACCGTTGTCACTATCGCCGTCCCACCCCGCGGGATCACCGAGCCGCCGCAGACATGCAGATTGGCCAGGCCGTGCACCTTCAGGTCCGCGTCCACGACGTTGGTGGCCGGGTCACGCCCCGCAATGGTCCCGCCCGTGGGGTGCGCGTTCATCCTGACCGGCGCCGCCGCGTCCGAGGGGTCGCGTGGCGCCCCGAGATCAGCGCAGCGGCCCGTGGCGCAGGGGGCATCCCCCATCTGCCCAGCACCACGATGACGACAAGGGGCGTGTTTCCGATCACGCTGGCGGTATCCGATTAGGCCCGGAGGAATACCGTCGCGCGAAGCCCCGCAGCAATCAGGCGCCTTGCCGCCCTGACAGGAAGTGCTTCTCTCGCGGCGCGAATGCCAGTCCTGGGCCAAGGGTCAATGACCAACAGCCGATGACAGCTACAAGCGCGATCGCCGAGACGCGGGGCTTGGGTCGGCGGTCAGGCAATCCTCGTCATCGACCTGCAGTAGTCGGACAAGGTCTTTCCGCACCGCATCGGTGAGCGCATGAAGCTCGCCACAGCGGGCAGCCAGATCGTTGCCAGCTTTCGCTGCCTCTACGATGGCGCTGGCTCTGGTGGCCCATTTGCGCCCGCCCAGACGCTCGGCCGCGGCGACAAGGCTGTTACCCTCCACGCGCAGCCAGCGCATGAAATCGCTGGCCTTGTTCATGTGCCGGAGCAGGGCACGGATATCGGGAATGTGTTTCATGGGATCATCACTTTTCCTGGTGGAATGCGCGGGCCCGCCATGGGCCGCGTCAGAAGATCCCTGCTCCGGTCAGATGTTTTCGGTTCCGGCGTCCGCGTTACCGCCGGCACGGGGGTTGCCCGGCGCGGCCTCATCAAGAGGGCCGCGCCGGGCACACGTGCCGGTGTTGGCGCACAATCTTAGTCTGAAGGGCCAGATTTCAGAGGCCAAAATCTGCTTCTAAAAAGTCTAAGCTTCACAGAGCATTAAAGGCTCTGGCAAAACTCTCGCCGACGCGTGGCAGTAAAATCGGCCGATTTGGCATAACTATGCCCGCAACGACAAAAATACGCCCGCAATGACACCTACCCGCACTTGGAATAACCGCAGGCGGCGCAGGTCATGCAACCCTCGATCATTCTCATGTCGTAGCTGCCGCAGGACGAACAGGCCCTCTTGGGCTTCATGTTGACAACATCGGCCTGAGGGTCCGCCTTCAGGCCCAGCCCCTCGCCCGCCAGGAAGCCGATCGAGATCATATGCGTCTCGATCACACCCCCGATGGCCGCGAGGATCGAGGGCACGTAACGGCCGCGCATCCAGGCGCCGCCGCGCGGATCGAAGACGGCCTTCAACTCCTCGACGACGAAGGACACGTCTCCCCCGCGCCGGAACACCGCCGAGATCATCCGGGTGAGCGCGACGGTCCAGGCGAAATGCTCCATGTTCTTGGAATTGATGAAGACCTCGAAGGGCCGCCGCTGGCCGCCATGCACGATGTCGTTGATGGTGATGTAGATGGCATGTTCGCTGTCAGGCCATTTCAGCTTGTAGGTCGCGCCCTCAAGCTCGGTGGGCCGGTCCAACGGTTCGGTCATGTAGATCACATCGCCCGCGTTGGCATCGTCCAGCACCTCGGGCCGCGTCTCGGTCGGGGAGTCGGCCGGGGCGTCCTCTGCCTTGGTTCCCCCGGTCGACGATCCCACGGAAAGGACGCTGCCCGTCACGTCGTTGGGCCGGTAGGTTGTGCAGCCCTTGCAGCCCGTATCCCAAGCCTGCATGTAAACGTCCTTGAAATCATCGAAGGAAATATCCTCGGGGACGTTGATCGTCTTGGAGATGGAACTGTCCACCCATTTCTGCGCCGCCGCCTGCATGCGTACATGGTCTATCGGCGCCAGCGTCTGGGCGTTGACGAAATGATCGGGCAGATCGGCCTTCTCGCCGAACTTCTCGCGATACATCTGCACCGCGTAATCCACCACCTCTTCCTCGGTCCGGCTGCCATCCTTTTGCAGCACCTTTCGCGTGTAGCTGTAGGCGAAGACCGGTTCGATCCCCGAAGAGACATTGCCAGCGTAGAGGCTGATCGTCCCCGTGGGCGCGACCGAGGTCAGCAGCGCATTGCGGATACCGTGTTCGGCAATTTCGGCGCGCACGTCCGCGTCCATCTGCTGCATCGCGCCGCTGGCAAGATACCCTTGGGCATCGAACAACGGGAAGGGGCCCTTTTCCCTGGCCAATTGCACCGACGCCCGGTAGGCGGCGCGCGCAATCGCGTGCAACCAGCGTTCGGTCTGACGCGCCGCCTCCTCTGAACCATAACGCATACCGCACATCAGCAGCGCATCGGCCAGCCCCGTGACACCGAGACCGATCCGGCGCTTGGCCTCGGCCTCCCGCGCCTGGGCCTCAAGCGGGAAACGGCTGGCGTCGACGACGTTGTCCATCATGCGCACAGAGGTGGCAACCAGGTCGTCAAGCTCGGTCTCGTCGATCCCGGCATCTTCCTCGAAAGCACTGTTCACCAGCCGCGCCAGGTTGATCGAGCCCAGCAGGCAGGCGCCATAGGGCGGCAGGGGCTGTTCACCGCAGGGGTTCGTGGCCGCGATGGTCTCGCAATAATTCAGGTTGTTCATCTGGTTGATGCGGTCGATGAAGATCACGCCAGGCTCGGCCTGGTCATAGGTCGACTGCATGATCCTGTCCCAGAGATCGCGCGCCTTGACCGTGCGCACCACGGCACCATCCCAGAGCAGGTCCCAGGCGTGGCCGGCCTTGACCGCCTCCATGAAGGCATCGCTCACCAGGACGGACATGTTGAACATGCGCAGCCGAGCGGCGTCGGACTTGGCGGTGATGAAATCCTCGATATCGGGGTGGTCACAGCGCATGGTCGCCATCATCGCGCCCCGGCGGCTGCCCGCGGACATGATGGTGCGGCACATCGCATCCCAGACATCCATGAAGGACAAGGGCCCCGATGCATCCGCCGCCACGCCCTTGACGAGGGCGCCGCGCGGGCGGATCGTGCTGAAGTCATAGCCGATCCCGCCGCCCTGCTGCATGGTCAGCGCGGCCTCCTTCAGGCTGTCGAAGATGCCCGCCATGGTGTCCGGGATCGTGCCCATGACGAAACAGTTGAACAACGTCACGCTCCGGTCCGTCCCGGCCCCCGAGGTTATGCGCCCGGCGGGCAGGAACCGGAAATCATCGAGGGCGGCACGGAATTTCGGCTCCCACTCTGCCGGGTCATCCTCGACAGCGGCGAGGGCGTGCGCGACCCGGTCCCAACTGTCCTCGACCGTGGCGTCGACGGGGGCGCCATCGGCCTCTTTCAGGCGGTATTTCATATCCCAGATCTGTTCAGCGATCGGCGCGGTGAAACGGGTCATGGTCCCTCCGAAGGACAAGCGGACATCGGGTAGCAGAATCAACGAAAGACGCTTACCTTACCAAGTCTAGAGCGCCATGTGAACAACATGCGAACATCTGGGGTGGACGACGTGACCGCGAAACTGCATCTGCAAAAATTGTCAGTGGGCAGCGAGACTGTCGAAGCCATGGCGCGGTGGCAATCCCAAAAGCGCGCGCAGACGGCGGACGGATGTCCGTGTCACATCACCCGGATGCGGCCCAAGCGCGAGGCCGAGCTTTTGCAGGGCGGGTCGATCTACTGGGTTGTCAAGCGGCTGATCCAGTGCCGCCAGCGCATCTTGCGGTTGGACGAGGTGCAGGGGGGCGACGGCATCCGCCGCTGCGCCATCGTGCTTGACCCGCAGATCATCCGCGTGACGCCCGTCCCCAAACGCCCCTTCCAGGGCTGGCGCTACCTCAAGCCCGAGGACGCCCCCCGCGACCTGCCCGAGGGCCGCGCGCAGGAAGAAGACCTGCCCCCCGAGCTGAGCGCTGCGCTTGCCGAAATCGGGGTACTGTGAAGGCAGCGCAGGATTTTCTGCAAAATCCGGCCGCGCTAAAGGCCCAGCTTCGCGTCCAACGCCTGCAACGTCGCGCGTTGTGCCGGGGTCCAACCGCCGCGGCGGCCTCGGAACAGGGTGGCCTGGCTGGAATGGATCAGCCCGTCCGACAGGATCTTCAGACCGTTGGCGCGAAGGGTCTCGCCCGTCGAGGTGATATCGGCGATGGCCTCGGCGGTTTCATTGCGGATGGTGCCCTCGGTCGCGCCCTGGCTGTCGACCAGCTGGTAGTCGGCAACACCGTGCTGGCGCAGGAACTCGCGCACCAGCCGGTGATACTTCGTGGCGATGCGCAAGCGGTGTCCGTGGGCGGCGCGAAAGGCCGCCGCCACCGCGTCCAGGTCATCGAGCGTGTCCACGTCGATCCAGGCCTGTGGCACGGCGATCACCAGGTCCGCCCCGCCGAATCCCAGCGGCGCCAGTTCGCGCACGCGGCTGTCCCAGCCCGCAAGCTTCTCGCGCACCAGGTCAGAGCCTGTAACCCCAAGGTGGATGCGGCCCGCGGCCAGGTCGCGCGGGATCTCACCAGCCGATAGCAGCACCAGGTCGACACCCTCGATCCCCTCGACCGCGCCAGCGTACTCGCGTTCATCCCCCGACTTGCGCAGGGTCACGCCGCGGTCGGCGAACCAGTCGAAGGTCTTTTCCATCAGCCGTCCCTTGGACGGCACGCCCAATTTCAGCGTCATGCCCCGACCTCCAGTTCGGCCAGCAGTTCGGGGCGGATCACGCCGCCCACCGCCGGAACACCTGTGCCGCCACCCAGCACCGCGGTCAGCGCGTCATACCGCCCGCCGGTGGCCACCGGCGGCAGGTCCGGGCGGCTTTCAGCGTAGAACCCGAAAACGAAACCGTCGTAATACTCCATCGAGGTGCGGCCATAGCTGCCCTCGAAGGGCAGCGCTTCGACATCCACGCCCCGCGCGGCCAGCGCGTCCAGCCGCGCCGACAGCCCGTCAACCGCCGCACCGATGGCGGGCATGTCCACGGAAAGGTCGCGCAGGTAGGCCAGCACGTTGGGACTCGTCTCCGACAGCGCCAGCAGGGCGTCGATCAGCTCCAGTTCGGTGACCGAGATAGGGTCGGCCGCTGCATCCTCGCGCAGGGCCTCCAAGCGAAAGGCGATTTCTTCCGCGCTGCGCAGCCCCATGACGGGCGGCAAGTCGGCCACGGGATCAACCTGCGCCAGCAGGGCTTCACGGGCCGGCGGCACCGGGCGGCGGCCACCGAACCGGTCCAGCAACTGCCGGAACCTGCGCGGGCGCCAGAGATGACGCAGCAGCGCGGCCTTGCGCCGGTCGGTGGTGTTCAGGCCCAGCACGGCGGCGCGCAGGATGCCGATGTCCCCCGTCGCCGCGCGCAGCGGCGCATCGCCCAGCAGGCCCGCAATGGTGGCAAAGACCTCGGCATCGGCGCGGGGCCGGTCGCGGTCGAACAGCTCGTAACCGACCTGAAGCGATTCCGTTGCACGGGCCTCGTCCACCTCTTGCTGGCGAAAGACCGCGCCCATGTAGGTGTAGCGCGCAGGCTCTGCCCCGTCTTCCATGTGGCGGCGCACGATGGGAACGGTGAAGTCGGGGCGCAGCATCTGTTCACCGCGCAGCGGGTCGGCGGTGACATAGGCGCGGCCCCGGATATCCTCACCGTAGAGGTCCAGCAGAACGCTGGCCGGTTGCAGAATGTCGGCGTCAACGGGCGCCGCCCCGGCTGCGCGCAGGGCGGCAAGGCAACGCTCACCGATGGCGCGGCCCTCGGCGCGGTAGACGGAGCGTGTCACTGGCTCTGCCCCTTCAGGATTTCTTGCACTTTCGCAACCATCTGATCCCGCGGCACCTCGACCTGGCTGGGTCGGTCTTTCCATTCCTCGACACTGGCCGTCTCGGCGATCCGGGCCCCGAGCACCAGGTCCTTGATCTGGACGAGGCCCTTGGCCTTCTCGTCCGCGCCTTCGATGATGGCGACGGGGGACTGGCGTTTGTCCGCGTATTTCAGCTGGTTGCCAAAATTCTTGGGATTGCCGAGGTAGGCCTCGGCCCGGATGCCCGCGTTGCGCAACTCGGCCACCATTTTCTGGTAGTCGGCCATGCGGTCGCGGTCCATGACGGTGACGACAACCGGTCCCGTCGTTTCGGACTGCATCCGCCCCTTGGCGTGCAGCGCGGCCAGCAGCCGGTCAACCCCGATGGAAACCCCCGTGGCCGGCACTTCCTGCCCGGTGAAGCGCTTGACGAGGTCGTCATAGCGCCCTCCACCCGCCACGCTGCCGAACTGGCGCGGGCGGCCCTTTTCATCGGTGATTTCGAAGGTCAGTTCCGCCTCGTAGACCGGGCCAGTGTAGTAGCCGAGGCCCCGGACGACGGAGGGGTCGATGACGATGCGGTCGGGGCCGTAGCCTTGGGCGGCGAGGAGGTCAGCGATCTGTTCGAGTTCGGCGACGCCCTCCGCGCCCATCTTGCTGTCGCCAACGGCGGCGCGCAGGTTGGCCAGCGTCCCGGCCGCATCCGCGTCCTTGGACGTGAGGAAGGCAACCACCGGGTCGGCCTGCTCCGCGCTCAGCCCCACGCCGTCGATATAGGCGCCGGAGGCATCGAGCCGCCCCTTGCCCAACAACTCCCGCACGCCGGCCTCCCCGACCTTGTCGAACTTGTCGATGGTGCGCAGGACGGCATCAGCGATTTTCTCGTTATAGTGAAGCTCAATAGTAATATCTTGAATATCGTGGGGCGGACCGGAGGATTTGATCACGCCAGCCGCCTCCAATACCCCATTCAGCACCTTGCGGTTGTTCACCCGGATCACGTAGTCGCCGCGCGGGATGCCGACCTCTTCCAGCGTGTCGGCCAGCATCGCGCAGATCTCGGCATCGGCGGCCATCGAGGCGCTGCCGACGGTGTCGGCATCGCACTGATAGAACTGCCGGAATCGGCCCGGGCCGGGTTTCTCGTTGCGCCAGACCGGCCCCATGGCGTAGCGGCGATAGGGGGTCGGCAATTCGTTGCGGTGCTGGGCATAGACGCGGGCCAGCGGCGCGGTCAGGTCATAGCGCAGCGCCAGCCAGTCGCCGCCGCCACCGCCGGGCACATCCGCTTCCTGCCAGGCGAAGACCCCTTCGTTGGGACGGTCCACGTCAGGCAGGAACTTGCCCAGCGCCTCGACGGTCTCGACCGCGCTGCTTTCCAGCGCCTCGAAGCCGTAGCGATGGTAGACCCCGGCGATCTTGCGCAGCATCTCGGCGCGGCCCTCGACCTCGGCGCCGAAATAGTCGCGGAACCCCTTGGGCGTCACCGCCTTGGGGCGCTGGGCTTTCTTCTGCTTGGCCATGTCGGGATCCTTGCGCGGGTCACGTGTCGTCGCGCGTTTAACCCGGCCCGCGCCGGGGCGCAACGTATCGCCCCTTGGCAAGACGCCGGTTTCACCCTTATGTCACGCGCATGGAAGACCGCACCGCCCTTGAAGAGAAGGTCGCCCACCTGATGCGCACGGTGGATGACCTGTCAGACGTCATCGCCCGGCAAGAGGGCGAGATCGACAAGCTGACCCGCCGGGTCGCCCTGTTGATGGACCGCGAGGCCCAGCGCGACTACGATAGTGGCGCGGGCGTGCCGCTGGCCGACCAGAAACCGCCGCACTGGTAGGTCCTCAGACCTCCTGCACCTCGATCACGCCGGGCAGCGAGCGCAGCGCGCCCTTGATCTGCGGATTGACCGGAAAATCGCCAGGCAGATCGATGTCGACCTCGCCGGCCGCGCTGCGGGTGTCGACCGTGAAGGTAATCGGACCCCGCGCCCCCCGCGCCCCGCCGGACTTCGCATCCTCAAGAATCGTGGCGATGGTACCCAGCGGCTCCTCCTCGGCCAGGAAGACACGCAGGCCCGTCGCCCCCGCATCCGCCACCGCCGTGTCTATGGGCGCAACGGTGCGGCCCAGCAGCTTCAACTGGTCGGCCTCCAGCGTGGCCTCGACGGTGATGACGACCTGCGCGCCGGTTTCCAGATGGTCGCGCGCGACCTCCAGCGTGTCCGAGAACATCGTGACCTCGTAGCTGCCCGTCGGATCGGACAATTGGACGAAGGCAAAGCGGTTGCCACGCGCCGACTTGCGTTCCTGCTTGGCCGAAACGGTGCCGGCCATTTTCGCGACATGCGGTCCACGCTCGGCCCGGTCGGTGACCTCGTCGAGGGTCATGACCTTCTGTCGGCGCAGGGCCGGCATGTAATCGTCCAACGGATGGCCCGACAGGTAAAACCCCACCGCCTTGAATTCCTCGGCCAGCCGTTCGGCGGGCAGCCAATCCTGCACGGCCGACAGGCGCGGTTCGGGCAGGTCGTCGCCCGCCTCTCCGAAAAGCGACACCTGGCTTGACGATTTCTGATCCTGGACGGCCGCAGAATAGCCCATGAGCGGCTCAAGGCTTTCCAAAACCCGATGTCGGTTCGGGTCAAGCACGTCGAAAGCGCCAGAGCGCGCAAGCATCTCCAGTGGCCGTTTGCCGATGCGCTTGAGATCCACCCGGCGCGCGAAATCGAAAAGCGTGGCAAAGGGCCTGTCTTGCCCGCCCTCCTGACGCCCCGCGACGATCAGCCTCATCGCCTCGACGCCCACGTTCTTGAGCGCCCCCAACCCGTAGATCAGCGTGCCATCCTGCACGTCGAACATGGCCTGAGAGCGGTTCACGCAGGGCGGCGCCCAGGGCAGGCCGAGGCCCTTCTTCACCTCCTGGAAATAGACGCCCAGCTTGTCGGTCAGGTGGATGTCGCAGTTCATCACCCCGGCCATGAATTCCACGGGGTGGTTCGCCTTGAGCCAGGCCGTCTGGTAGCTGACCACGGCATAGGCGGCGGCGTGCGACTTGTTGAAGCCGTAATTGGCGAACTTGTCGAGAAGGTTCCACACCTCCACCGCCTTGGTCTCGTCCACGCCGTTTGCCTTGGCCCCCTCGATGAACTTGGGGCGTTCGGCATCCATGGCCTCCTGGATCTTCTTGCCCATTGCACGGCGCAGCAGGTCGGCGCCGCCAAGGGAATAGCCCGCCATTTCCTGCGCGATCTGCATCACCTGCTCCTGGTAGACGATGATGCCCTGGGTTTCGTCCAGGATATGGTCGATCGAGGGGTGCAGGTAATCGCGCTCGGATTGGCCGTTCTTGACCTCGCAGAACTTGGGGATGTTCTCCATCGGCCCGGGTCGGTAGAGCGCGACCAGCGCGATGATGTCCTCGATGCAGTCCGGCTTCATGCGCCGCAGCGCGTCCATCATGCCCGTGCTTTCCACCTGGAACACGGCCACGGTCTTTGCAGCGGCGTAGAGCGCGTAGCTCGCCTCGTCCTCCAGCGGGATCGCGTTGATCTGGTTCTCGGTCCCCGGTTCGGGGTCGTAAAGCTGGGTGCCGTCGGCGGCCTGGTGCAGCGGACGGCCCGATTTCAGGATCAGGTCCACCGCGTTCTGGATCACCGTCAGCGTCTTAAGACCCAGGAAGTCGAACTTGACCAAGCCGGCCTGTTCCACCCATTTCATGTTGAACTGGGTCGCGGGCATGTCGGATCGGGGGTCCTGGTAGAGCGGCACCAACTCGTCCAGCGGGCGGTCGCCAATGACAACCCCGGCGGCATGGGTCGAGGCATTGCGCAAAAGCCCCTCGACCTGCTGGCCATAGGTCAGCAGCCGGCCCACGACCTCTTCTTCCTTGGCGGCCTCGCGCAGGCGCGGCTCGTCCGCGAGGGCCTTCTCGATACTGACGGGCTTGACCCCTTCAACCGGAATCATCTTCGACAGCTTGTCCACCTGCCCATAGGGCATCTGCAACACGCGGCCCACGTCGCGCACGGCCGCCTTGGACAGAAGCGCACCGAAGGTGATGATCTGGCCCACCTTGTCGCGGCCGTATTTCTCTTGCACGTAGCGGATCGTTTCCTCGCGCCGGTCCATGCAGAAGTCGATGTCGAAGTCCGGCATCGAGACGCGTTCGGGGTTCAGGAAGCGTTCGAACAACAGCGAATAGCGCAGCGGGTCCAAGTCGGTGATCGTCAGCGCATAGGCCACGAGGCTGCCCGCTCCCGAGCCGCGCCCCGGCCCGACGGGGATGTTCTGTTCCTTTGACCACTTGATGAAATCGGCCACGATCAGGAAATATCCGGGAAAGCCCATTCCTTCGATGATATCCAGTTCGAAATCGAGCCGCTTCTGGTAGTCTTCGACGCCGGCCGCATGGGGGATGACGGCCAGCCGCGCCTGCAGCCCCTCGTTGGCCTGGCGGCGCAACTCCTGCACCTCGTCGTCAGCGAATCGTGGCAGGATCGGGTCGCGCGTATGGGCGCGAAAGGCACAGCGCCGCGCGATCTCGACGGTGTTTTCCAGTGCCTCGGGCAGGTCCGCGAACAGCGCCGCCATTTCGTCCTGCGTCTTGAAGTAGTGCTGGGACGTCAGGCGGCGGCGCGGTTCGTTCTGGTCCACGTAGGCGCCCTCGGCGATGCAGATCAACGCATCGTGGGCCTCGTAGATCTCCGTTTTCGGGAAATAGACATCATTGGTGGCCACCAGCGGCAGCCCCATGGCATAGGCCATTTCGACATGGCCGCGCTCGGATAGCCGTTCGGCCTCGGGCAAGCCGTCCTCACCCGGGTGGCGCTGCAATTCCACGTAGAACCTGTCACCGAAGATCCCGGCCAGGCGGGTCATCAGCGCCTCGGCCACCGGTCTTTGGCCCGACCGTAGCAACCGCCCCACCGGCCCGTCCGGCCCGCCCGACAGGCAGATGACATCCTCGCAATGAGCGGCCAGTTCATCCAGCGTGACATGGGCCAGCGCCCCGTCGCCGCGCAGGTAGAGACAGGTGTTGAGTTTCATCAGGTGCGCATAGCCGCGCTCGGACTGCGCCAGCAGAACCAGCGGCGCGGGCGGCTCGGCGCGTTTGCCCGGCTCGGGGTTCATGTAGCGCAGATCGACCTGGCAGCCGATGATGGGCTGGATTCCCGCCTTTGCGGCGGTTTCTGAGAATTCCAGCGCGCAGAACAAGTTATCCGTATCGGTGACCGCCACGGCGGGCATGCCGGCCTCGGCCGCCATGCCGGGCAGTTTCTTCACCGGGACCGCGCCTTCCAGCAGGGAGTATTCGGTATGGGTGCGCAAATGGATGAATCGGGGACTGCTCATGAGCACCACGTTAGGCGCCCGGCGCGGCGGGGTGAAGATCGAGCGTGGCATTTGAAGCGGCAAAATACTTGGCCGAATGACGCACTGTCTTGAACGGCCCCAGCAGACGGAATAACTTAGCTAAATGGCTAACGAATTGGACACGACTTTCGCCGCCCTCGCGGACCCGACGCGCCGCGCCGTGATCGAGCGCCTTGCCAGTGGCCCGGCCACCGTCTCCGAATTGGCCGAGCCACATGCCATAGCCCTGCCCACATTCATGCGGCATCTCAAGGTGTTGGAACGCAGTGGCCTTGTGCGGTCGGTCAAGAAGGGCCGGGTTCGCACCTGCCATATCGAGGAGGGGCCGCTGACACAGGTCCAAGGTTGGCTGGTATGGCAGCGTCGCATCTGGGAAAGCCACATGGACCGGGACGGCGCGTTGGCCGCCGCCCTCGCCCCGAGGGCGAAGGGCTGATCCGGGCGGCAATGTTGCGCCTCCCGCCCCTTTGGCGACCGTGCTGCCTTCTTTTTGACCACGATGCAGTTTCAAATTTCCCCGAACAGTCCTTTCGGCCGCGAAAAGGCTTGTCAAAGCGCCGTGCCAACGGTTTTCATGATCGAACTTCCGGGAACGGGGGTGCCTGTCTACGCCGCATCGACGGAGCACCGGAACAACCCGACAACAAGAAAGTACCGCGGCGGGTCAACCAGATGATGATCACGTTTCTTCTGAACGGAGAGACCGTGCAAACAGAGGCCCCGGCAACGGGTACGCTTCTGGACTGGCTGCGCGAGAACCGCGGCCTCACCGGCACAAAGGAGGGGTGCAACGAGGGCGATTGCGGCGCCTGCACCGTCATGGTCACGGACGAGCGCGGCCACCGCGCTCTCAATGCCTGCATCCTGTTCCTGCCGCAACTTCACGGCAAGTCCGTGCGCACGGTCGAGGGGCTGGCCGCCCCCGATGGCAGCCTGCACCCGGTTCAGCGGGAAATGGTGGCCCAGCACGGCTCGCAATGCGGGTTCTGCACACCGGGGTTCGTCGTCGCCATGGCCACGGCCCATGCCTCGGGACGGACGGATCATGACGACGCTCTGGCGGGAAACCTGTGCCGCTGCACCGGCTATGCCCCGATCATCCGCGCCGCGCGAGCCGCGGAAGATGCACCGGTGCCGCCTCACCTGGCCCGCGACCGGGCCGGGCCGGACGGTATCACGCATCTTGGGGCCGACGAAAACAGCCCCTTCCTGCCCGAAACGGGCGACGCCCTGGCCGAGTGGTATGCCGCGCACCCCGAGGCGACGCTGATCGCCGGCGCAACTGATGTCGGGCTGTGGGTCACGAAGGACCTGCGTGATCTTGACCCGGTGGCCTTTCTGAACCGCTGTGACGACCTGCGCGGCATCACCGACCTGGGCGAGACGCTGCGCATCGGGGCCGCCGCCACCATGACCGACGTGCTGCACGCCCTGCGGCCTCTGCATCCCTCCTACGCCGAGCTTGTGCGCCGCTACGGCTCGGACCAGGTGCGCAATGCGGCCACCATGGGCGGCAATATCGCCAATGGCTCGCCAATCGGGGACAATCCTCCGGCGCTGATCGCGCTCGGCGCGACGCTGCATCTGCGCCACGGCGATACCCGCCGCGAGATGCCGATCGAGGAGTTCTTCCTCGATTACGGCCAACAGGACCGACAGCCGGGCGAATTCGTCGAGGCCGTCACCCTGCCCAAGTCCGCGCCTGCTTTGCGCTGCTACAAGATTTCCAAACGCTTCGACCAGGACATCTCGGCGCTGTGCGGGTGTTTTAACGTCACCGTCACCGCCGGCACCGTCGCGGAGGCCCGCATCGCCTTTGGCGGCATGGCCGGCATTCCGAAACGAGCTGCCGCAACCGAGGCCGCACTGGTAAACCGACCCTGGCAGGCCGAGACCATTGCCGCCGCCGCCGTGAAATTGGCCGAGGACTTCCAGCCACTCAGCGACATGCGTGCCTCGTCCGCCTACCGGCTGCAGGTCGCGCAGGGCCTGCTGACCCGCTATTTCGATGACCTGTCAGGGCGGGCCACCCATGTGCTGGAGGTCACGGCATGAGCGTGCACACCCCTACCCCGCATGACGCCGCCGCGCTGCATGTCACCGGCCAGGCGCGCTACGTCGACGACATTCCCGTGCCCGCCAACACCGTGCATCTGGCCTTCGGGCTGAGCACCATCGCCCGCGGTCGCGTCAACGCGATGGACCTTGGGCAGGTGCGCGCCGCCCCCGGTGTCATCGCGGTACTGACGGCCGAGGACCTGCCCGGCGACAACGATGTATCGCCCAGCCTGCATGACGAGCCGCTGCTGTGCGACGGCGCGGTGCATTACCATGGCCAACCGCTTTTCCTGGTGGTGGCCGACAGCCATCTTGCAGCGCGCAGGGCCGCCCGGCTGGGCGCGGTCAGCTATGACGAAGAGGACCCCGTCCTGACCATCGAACAGGCGCTGGAAAAGAACTGGCGGTTCGAAGCGGGTCCGCGCGTCTATGCCAAGGGCGACGTGGAGGCGGCGCTCGCGCAGGCACCGCATCGGTTGTCGGGGCGGATCGAGATGGGCGGGCAGGAGCATTTCTACCTCGAAGGACAGGCCGCGCTGGCCCTGCCGCAGGAAGGCGGCGATATGGTCGTGCAGTCCTCGACCCAGCACCCGACCGAGATCCAGCACAAGGTGGCTGATGCGCTGGGTGTCCCGATGCATGCCGTGCGGGTCGAAACCCGGCGCATGGGCGGCGGATTCGGTGGCAAGGAAAGCCAGGGCAACGCGCTGGCCGTGGCCTGCGCGGTGGCGGCGGCGGCCACGGGGCACCCCGCCCGGATGCGCTACGACCGCGATGACGACATGACCATCACCGGAAAGCGACACGATTTCCGAATCGACTACGACGTGGGCCATGATGAGGACGGCCGCCTGCTGGCCGTCGATTTCACGCAATACACGCGTTGCGGCTGGGCGCAGGACCTGAGCCTGCCCGTTGCCGACCGGGCCATGCTGCATGCGGACAATGCCTATCTGCTGCCGCACGCGCGGATCACCTCGCACCGGCTGCGCACCAACATGGCCTCGGCCACGGCGTTTCGCGGCTTCGGTGGCCCGCAAGGCATGGTCGGGATCGAGCGGGTGATGGACCACCTCGCGCACACGCTGGGCCTCGACCCGGTGGCGCTGCGGCGGCGCAACTACTACCGCGCGGCGCACCCCGAGGGGGGCGAGGCGGCGCAACTCAGCGCCGGCCTCGGGGCGGCGAAACGTCTTGGCGGCGAGTTCGCACCCGCTCGCCCCCCCGAGAACAGCAACACCACCCCCTACCACATGGAGGTGACGGACTTCATCCTGCACGAGATGACCGACAGCCTGCTGGAGCGTGCGGATTACGCCAGCCGTACGGCCGCCGTGGCCGACTGGAACGCGGCCAACGCGCGGCTCAAGAAGGGGATCGCCTTCAGCCCGGTCAAGTTCGGCATCTCCTTCACGCTGACCCACCTCAACCAGGCGGGCGCGCTGGTGCATGTCTACCAGGACGGGTCGGTCCACATGAACCATGGCGGCACGGAGATGGGCCAGGGTCTGTTCCAGAAGGTCGCGCAGGTCGCGGCCAGCCGCTTCGGCCTGCCGTTGGAGGCGGTCAAGATCACCGCGACGGATACCGGCAAGGTGCCCAACACCTCGGCCACCGCGGCCTCGTCCGGGTCGGACCTGAACGGCATGGCGGTGAAAGCGGCCTGCGACACGATCCGCGACCGCATCGCCGAATGCCTGGCCGAGCTGCACCAGGTGGAGCCCTCCGCAGTGACCTTTGCCGAGGGCGAAGTTCACGTGGGCGCGGAAACCCTGACCTTTGAAAGGGCCGCGAAAATCGCCTACGAGAACCGCATCAGCCTCTCGGCCACCGGGTTCTACAAGACACCGGAGCTTGCATGGGACCGTCTCTCCGGCAAGGGACGCCCCTTCTTCTATTTCGCCTATGGCGCAGCCATCACCGAGGTCGTCATCGACACCCTGACCGGCGAAAACCGCATCCTGCGCACGGATATCCTGCATGACGCGGGCGCCTCGCTCAACCCGGCGTTGGACATGGGCCAGATCGAGGGCGGCTACGTCCAGGGCGCGGGCTGGCTGACCACCGAGGAACTGTGGTGGGACGATAGCGGTCGCCTGCGCACCCACGCACCAAGCACCTACAAGATCCCGGCCTGTTCCGACCGGCCCGACATCTTCAACGTGGCATTGTGGGAGGGCGAGAACCGCGCCGAAACCATCTATCGCTCCAAGGCGGTGGGCGAGCCGCCTTTCATGCTGGGCATCTCCGCGCATCTCGCGCTGTCGAATGCCTGCGCGGCCTGCGGGCCGGCCTTTCCCGATCTGCAGGCCCCCGCCACAGCCGAGGAGGTGCTGCGCGCCGTCCGGAGGGCAGAGGGTTGATCCGGGTCCGGGTCGCATCGACGGCAGGTTCGGCCCCACGCGACGCGGGGACAGAGATGCTGGTCGGCCCGGACGGTATCGAGGGCACGATCGGTGGGGGCGCGCTGGAATGGCAGGCCATCTCCACAGCACGCCGGATGATCCGGGAAAACCGCCAGACACACCGCGAGACAATGCCGCTGGGCCCGGCGCTGGGCCAGTGCTGCGGTGGCTCGGTCGTGCTTGACTTCGCCAGCGCCGACACCCTGCCCGCGCCCGCGGGCCGGCCGCTCTGGATCTGGGGGGCGGGCCATGTGGGCCGGGCGCTGGCCGGTGTTTTCGGGCCGCTGCCCGATTTCGCCCCGACCCTGATCGACGTGAGCACCCACCGGTTTCCCGAAACCCTGCCCGGGAACGTCACGCCCGTCGTGGCAGCGGACCCCGCAAGGCTGGTTCCTCATGCCCCCGCGCAGGCCGATCATCTGATCGTCACCTATTCCCACGATCTTGACCTCAAGCTTTGTCATGCCCTGCTGGGGCACGGGTTCGCCAGCTGCGGCCTGATCGGGTCGGCGACCAAATGGGCGCGGTTCCGATCACGGCTTGCCGCCTTGGGCCACAGCGATGCCCAGATTTCGCGCATCGCCTGCCCCATCGGCGACCCGGGCCTGGGCAAGCACCCGCAGGCCATTGCCGTGGGCACGGCGGCGGGTCTATTGTCAGCGCCGGGCCGCAATACAGCCCAGGGGGACGGGACAGGATGACACGACCGCTTCTGGCCTTGGCCGGGCTGACCAAGGCCTATCCCGGCGTCATCGCCAACAGGGATGTATCCTTCGAGATCGAGCAGGGCGAGGTACACGCGCTGCTGGGCGAGAATGGCGCCGGGAAATCCACGCTGGTCAAGGCGATCTACGGCCTGGTCAAGCCCGACAGCGGGGCCATGCACCTGGATGGAAAACCTCATGAACCCAATGATCCCAAGGCCGCCCGCGCGGCCGGGATCACCATGGTATTCCAGCATTTTTCCCTTTTCGACGCCCTGACCGTCGCCGAGAACGTGGCCCTGGGCATGGAAAATCCGCCGCCCCTGCGCGATCTGTCGACGCGCATCCGCGAGGTCTCGGACCAGTACGGACTGCCGCTGGACCCCACGCGCATCGTGGGCGACCTTTCCGCGGGGGAACGCCAGCGGGTCGAGATCATCCGTTGCCTGCTGCAGGACCCCAAGCTGCTGATCATGGACGAACCCACCAGCGTGCTGACCCCTCAAGAGGTCGAAATCCTGTTCGAGACGCTGCGCAAGCTCAAGGCCGAAGGCACCGCGATCCTTTATATCTCGCACAAGCTGGAAGAGATCCGCGCGCTTTGCGATACTGCCACGATCCTGCGCCTGGGCGAAGTCGTGGGCGATTGCGTCCCGCGCGACGTCTCGGCCCGGGAAATGGCCGAGATGATGGTCGGCGGCACGCTGCACGTTCCCGAGCGCGAGGCTGGCCGCGCGGGCGAGGTCCTGCTCACGCTAGACGGGCTTTCGGCGCCCTCGCCGCAGGAGTTCGGCATGCCGCTGCGTGACATTTCGGTCGAAGTGCGCGCGGGCCAGGTTCTGGGCATCGGTGGCGTCGCCGGCAACGGGCAGGACGAATTGCTCCTGGCCTTGTCGGGCGAGATGGCGGTCGCGCCGGACATGGTGCGCCTGCGGGACCGGCCCATTGGCCGGCTGAGCACCAATGCGCGGCGGGCGCTGGGGCTGTGCGCGGCCCCCGAGGAGCGGCTGGGCCACGCCGCAGCGCCGGACATGACGCTTACGGAAAACGCCGCGCTGTCGGGCAAGACGCGCAAACACCTCGTCAAGAACGGCTTCGTTGACTGGAACGGCGCACGCGACTTTGCCAGCACGATCATCGACCGCTTCGACGTGCGCACCCCCGGCCCCGGAAACGTGGCGCGCTCACTCTCTGGGGGGAACCTGCAGAAATTCGTCATCGGTCGGGAAATCCTGCAGGACCCGGACGTGCTGGTGGTCAACCAGCCCACCTGGGGTGTCGACGCCAGCGCGGCCGCCGCAATCCGGCAGGCGATCCTGGACCTGGCCGCCGAGGGCACCGCCGTGGTGGTCATCAGCCAGGACCTGGACGAATTGATGGAGATCGCCGATGACTTCGCGGCCCTCAACGAGGGCCGCCTGAGCCCCCCGCGCCCCGCCAAGGGCCTGACCATCGAGGAGGTTGGCCTGATGCTGGGCGGCGCCCACGACATGGAGGTGGCCCATGTGGTGGCCTGATCGAACCGGACAGGGGAACAGCGCATGATCACCCTTGAACGCCGACCGCAGCCCTCGCGGACCTGGTCCTTTCTGTCGCCCTTACTCGCCGTCGTCGTGACCATGGTGGCCGGCGGCATCGTCTTTGCCGCGCTCGGCAAACCCCCGGTCGAGGCGATCCGCACGATATTCTGGGACCCGCTCTTCGGCGATTTCGCCGGGTATTTCCGGCCCCAGCTGCTGGTCAAGGCCGCGCCGCTCATCCTGATCGCCATCGGCCTGAGCTTCGGATTCCGCGCGGGCATCTGGAATATCGGCGCCGAGGGACAGTATATCATGGGCGCACTGTTCGGCGCGGGGTTCGCCCTGGCCTTCTACCCGTCCGAGGCGCGCTGGCTGATCTTTCCATTGATGATCGTGGCGGGCACGCTTGGCGGGCTGCTCTGGGCAATGATTCCGGGCATTTTGCGCGTGCGGTTCAAGACCAACGAGATCCTAGTCTCGCTGATGCTGGTCTACGTTGCCGATTTCCTGCTGGACGCCATGGCGCTGGGCCTGCTGCGCAACCCCGAAGGCATGGGCTTTCCGGGCAGCCGCAACCTGCAACAATACCCGGCGGCCCATAACGCGGAACTGATCACCAATACGGGGATGCACTGGGGCGTGATCGCCGCCCTTTTTGCAGTGGTCACAGCCTACATCCTGCTGTCGCGTCACATCTTCGGCTTCAACGTCCGGCTGGCCGGGCAAAGCCCCCGCGCCGCCGCCTTCGCCGGCGTCAGCGCCAACAGGATGGTGCTGATCTGCCTCGGGCTATCGGGGGGCCTGGCCGGCATGGCGGGCATGTTCGAGGTCGCCGGCCCATCGGGCCAGGTCCTGGCCAGTTTCAACGTGGGCTACGGCTTTACCGCGATCATCGTGGCCTTCCTCGGCCGGCTGCACCCGCTGGGCATCCTGCTTGCGGGCCTGCTGATGGCGCTGACCTATATCGGCGGAGAATTGGCGCAGATGAACCTGCAACTTCCGCGCTCGGCGATCCAGCTGTTCCAGGGAATGCTGCTGTTCTTCCTTCTGGCGGTGGACGTGATGACGAATTTCCGGATCCGGTTCGGCCGGCGCGAGGTGGCCTGATGGACCTGTCCGCGATCAACCCGCTGCTGCTTCTGGCGTCGCTCATGGTGGCCTCGACCCCGATCCTGCTGGCCGCGCTTGGCGAACTGGTGGTCGAACGCGCGGGCGTGCTCAACCTTGGCGTCGAGGGGATGATGATCACCGGCGCGGCCTGCGGCATCATCTTCTCAACGCTGACAGGAAACGCCTGGCTGGGCTTTGCCGGCGCCGCGCTGGGCGGTCTGCTGCTGTCATTCCTCTTTGCCGTGCTCACGCAGATCCTGCTGTCAAACCAGGTGGCAACGGGGCTGGCGCTGACGCTGTTCGGGCTGGGTCTTTCGGCCCTGCTGGGCCAGAGCTTTGCCGGTGCGCGCCCGCCCGCCTTTCCCAAGCTGGACATCCCCGTCCTGTCGGACCTGCCGGTTCTGGGCCAGATCGCCTTTCGCCACGATGGGATGGTCTATGTCGGACTGCTGCTGGTCCTCGCGGTCTGGTATTTCCTGACCCGCACCCGCGCCGGGCTGGTGCTGCGCGCGGTCGGCGAGAATCACGACGCCGCCCATGCCCTGGGCTACCCGGTGGTGCTGATCCGCTTCGGCGCGATCATGTTCGGCGGGGCCTGCGCGGGCCTCGGCGGGGCCTACATCAGTCTTGTCCGTGTGCCCCAGTGGACCGAGGGCATGACCGCCGGCGCAGGCTGGATCGCGCTGGCCATCGTCGTTTTCGCCGGATGGAAGCCCCTGAGGCTTTTGCTGGGTGCCTATCTTTTTGGCGGCGTGACCGTATTGCAGCTCAACCTTCAGGCGGCGGGGCTGGCGATCCCCGTCGAGTACCTGTCCATGTCACCCTATGTTGCGACCATCGTTGTCCTTGTCATATTGGCGGCCGGACGCGCGCCCGGCTCGCTGGGCAAGACCTTCCACGCCTCGCGCTGAGGCCAAACACGAACCGGGGCGTCTGGCGCCCCACCAACCGGGAGAGACCAATGAAACGCAGAACGCTACTGAAAACCGGGGCCACCGCTGCCTTTGCAGCCGCCATCGGCGCGCCCTTGCGCGCGCAGGACGGCCCCATGAAGGTCGGCTTCGTCTATGTCGGCCCGATCAACGACGGCGGCTGGACCCAGCACCACCACCATTCGGCCATGGAAATGGTCGAACACTTCGGGGACCAGATCGAACTGGTCTACCAGGAAAGCGTCCCCGAGGGGCCCGACGCCGAACGCGTGCTGACCCAGATGTGCCTGCAGGGCTGCAGCCTCATCTTCACCACGTCCTTCGGGTTCATGGACCCGACGGTCAACGTGGCCGCCAAATTCCCTGACGTCATGTTCGAACATGCCACCGGCTACAAGACCGCCGATAACGTCAGCGTCTACTCCGCCCGCTTCTACGAGGGCCGCGCGGTTCAGGGCAAACTGGCCGGGCACATGACGCGGTCGAATCGTGTGGGCTACATCGCCTCGGTGCCGATCCCGGAAGTGGTGCGCGGCATCAACGCCGCGTTCATCCATGCACGCGAAGTCAACCCGGACGTGGAATTCAAGATCATCTGGATCTTCGAATGGCTCAACCCGGCCAAGGAAGCCGACGCAGCTCAGGCGCTGATCGAACAGGGCTGCGACGTCGTGCTTCAGCACACCGATTCCACCGCACCGCATGCCGCAGCCCAGGAGGCCGGCGACGTCTACACCTTCGGACAGGCCGCCGACATGGCCGAGTTCGCGCCCAAGCCGCGGATCTCGTCCATCATCGACAACTGGGCGCCCTACTACATCGACCGCGTGCAGGCGGTCATGGACGGCACCTGGGAAAGCGTGAACACTTGGCAAGGCATCGGTGACGGCATGGTCGGCATCGGCGAGATTTCCACGGCCGTGCCCGACGACGTGAAGGCCGAGGCCGAGGCCCTGCGTGACAGCATCGCGGCGGGCGAGTACCACCCCTTCACGGGTCCGCTGAACAAGCAGGATGGCACCCAGTTCCTCGCCGAGGGCGAAGTTGCCGACGATGGCCTGCTGGTGGGCATGAACTTCTATGTCGAAGGGATTGAGGGCGAAGTCCCCTCCTGATCCAGGTATTACGACACGCAGAAGGCCCGCCACCCGGCGGGCCTTTCTTGCATGGTCAGCGCTGGAAGCTCGGCTGAATTACATGGAACTTACCCAGCAAGAGGCCGACAAGCGCACCCTTGATCGTACCCGCCTCGTAGAAGGACCGACGCGCATGCATCAACGTCCTGGACCCTGTCGTTCGATTCATGCCTATGTCGGATACCGAACCAGTATCGAGTGTGATGACGCAGGGATCGACGACGTGGATCGGCAGCCCCAGCGTGTGCCTGGTCCGGGCGGGGTTGAACAGGAAATGATCGACCGGGAGGCCGGATTGCGCGATCCTTGAAATCGCGCGAGCGGCCGCCGTTCGCGACAAAACATATCCGAAGGAGCCGACAAAGAGCGACTTGACCCGGTAGATCGATTGACCCAGCTCGTCGATCCGGTGGACCTTTTGCGCCAGTATCTTCTTGCTTTTAGCCCCTGGAAGTGTGGCAATTTTCACAACGTCGAGTGGCGGGTTCAAGCGTCTGAGGGCTTCTATCGTTTCCATCATTCTTGCAGACGCGATGAAGTCATCTTCGAGAAACACCGCATAGTCCGCCCCGCTATCAACGAAGGTTTGCCACGCTTTCTTGTGGCTCATGGAGCAAGCCCTTGTGGAGGCGGACATTGTCCCCACAGGCCCCGACAGGGGCAATGCATCAAGTGCGGCCGCTGCCTTGTCATCTTGCGCGTCAAGCGCATCGATGCGGAGGAGTTCAAACCCGTTGGTCTGGGCTTGGGCAACGCATTTTTTCCCACCGATCCTCGCGTCGGGCGAGGTTGATGCAGTAGATAGCGGTATCTGGCATTTCTTTTGTCCTGATAATCACGCGCACACTGCAGTCGCGCCATGCGTCCGCGCACCCTACGCAACCGTTGGACCCGCGTCATTCAAGAAATGAAAGAGGGCAAAGCCAGCACCGAAGAGCCCCCGCGCACCAATCGGTCGCTGGGCGACAGTTCGTCACGTCGGCGGCGCGATGCTTCATCGGCATACCTGCCGAAAAGTCGCGCGCCGCGCCTGATTTGGTCAAATCCTCGTGTCGCCCGATCGGCCCGTCGATCCGTGGCAACCCGCGGCATTGGTTCCGGTTCGGTGCCTCGCGCATCGACGTCCCGGCAACTCGCAAAACCGTGGCTCGACTAGCGCCCCTTTTCCTTTTCCCATCCCCATGATTGTCTGTCCGAAATGTCACGATGGCTAGGGGCACCATGACGGATTTCCTCATTATCGGCGGCGGCATTGCCGGCGCCTCGGTCGGGGCCAGGCTGTCGCATCTCGGGCAGGTCACGCTGCTGGAACGCGAGGATGCGCTGGCCTTTCACGCGTCGGGCCGCTCGGCGGCACTGTTCGAGACGCGCTACGGCAAGCCCTCGACCATGGCGCTCAGCCAGGCCAGCGCCACCTATCACCACGAGGCCAACGGCGGCGTCCTGAGCCCGCGCGGGCTGATGCTGGCCGCGGCGGAGGCCGATCGCGACAGGTTCGAGGCGGACATGGCCACAATGGGGCTGGACCGGATCACCGCCCAAGAGGCAGGCGCGCTCTTTCCCATCCTCGACACGCAAGCCGCACCGCTGGTGGGCTACCACGACCAGGCCTGGGACATCGACACGGACCGGCTTGTGCAGAACTTCGCCGCCGAGATCCGCGCGCAAGGCGGCACCGTGCGCACCCGCGCCGAGGTACGCCACATTGACCGGACCGCGACGGGATGGCGCGTGGACATCGGCACCGAGCGCCTCGAGGCCGGCACGATCGTCAACGCCGCGGGCGCCTGGGTTGACAGGGTGGCACATATGGCCGGGGTCCAGCCGCTGGGCGTGCATCCCCTGCGCCGGTCCATGGCCCGTATCCCCGCCCCCGAGGGCATGGACCCCGCCGCCTGGCCGATGATCTTCGGGCCCGGCGAGGACTGGTATGCCAAGCCCGACGCGGGCGCGCTTATCGTCTCGCCCGCCGACGAGGACCCACAGCCGCCCATGGATGCCTGGGCCGACGACATGGTCCTGGCCGAGGGGCTGGCGCAGTTCGAGGCCGTCATGCACTACGAGGTCACGCGGATGCTGGCCAACTGGGCCGGTTTGCGCACCTTCGCCCCTGACCGGCAACTGGTGCTGGGGCCGGACCCCGACGACCCGGCCTTCGTCTGGATGGCCGGGCAAGGCGGCTACGGCTTCCAGACCGCCCCCGCCGCCAGCCGTCTGGTGGCCGACCTCGTGGCCGGGCGACCGCCCGAAATCGAGTCCGAGATCGTGGCGCAACTGGTCCCGCACCGTCTGCGTGGCTGATCATGGCGCCGCTTCGACCGGGGCCAAGACCTCGGCCAGCAAGGGGTTGGGAAAACGCCGCCGCATGGTGACGGCACAAAAGACCTCCTCGATGCCTTCAAGGCGTGCGACTTCGACAAGCTGACCCGCCTCCAGCTCATCCTGCACGACGATGGGGGGCAGAACGGCCAAGCCCGCGTCGGCCCGGGCGAGCAGCCGCAGCATCGCCATGTCGTCCGCCTCGGCGGCGATGCGTGCGGCGACGTCTAGGCGGTCCAGCAACGCGTCGAAGCCCGCCCGCAAGGATGTCTCGGGCGTGGGCAGGATCAAGGGATGCGTCGCCAGAAGCTCCGGCAACGTCCCCGTCCCGCGCGGCACCCGACCGGGCGTACCGACCAGGCTGACCGGCTGGTCGTCCAGGCGGTGCACGAGGTAGGGACTGGCCGCGTCGCGCGCGGGCACAAGGTTCGTCAGCACCACGTCGAGGGAAAGCGCCTCCAGCCCGCGCAGCAGGTCCTCCTGCCCGCCCGAACGCAGCACCACCTCGACATCCGAACGGCCCAGCAGAGGCGCGAGGAAGGCCATCTGGAAATTGCGCGAGAGCGTGGCCAGCGCCCCGATGCGCAGGGCCTTTCGCGAGGTCTCGGCCCTGCGGAGACTGGCCGAAAGGTCGTCGGCAGTGCGAAAAATCTCCTCGGCATGGTCCAACGCGATGCGCCCGGCCTCGGTCAGGACAAGGGCGCGGCCACGACGCTCGAAAAGGTCCTGGCCAAGCGCCGCCTCAAGCGCCCTGACCTGGGTCGAAACCGCCGATTGCGAGATGTTCAGAACGCGCGCCGCACCAGTCAGGGTCCCGTCGCGTGCCACAGCCCGGAACAGCCGCAGATGATGAAGATTGAGCACCAGGTGAACCTTCTATAATATAGAACGATTTTTGTATAATATGAAATTTTTTCTATCTTTGCCAGTCGCTAGGTGAGGGGTCAACCCAACGTTCCGGAGGTGATCCATGACATCCGCCCTATCGCTGTCCTTTCTTGCCCCATGCGTCCTGCTGGCCGCCGCAACACTGGCGTTGCGCCGGCCCGGTCGCCGTCCTGGCGCCCTGCCACGGCTTTCCGAGGGGGCGGCACTGGTCGCCCTGGCCCTGTGCGTCGCTGGGCTGGTGCAGCTTGTCTTGCAGAGGCCGATCAACGGTGCCATGCGCGCCGATTCAATCAGCTTGGCGCTGGCACTGCTGGTCGGCTTCATTGGCTGGGTCGTGATGCGCTACAGTCGGCGTTATCTCGACGGCGAGGCGCGCGAGGGCGCCTTTCATGGGCTCATGCTGGCGGTGCTGGCGGCGGTGCTGGTCTTCGTTCAGGCGGGCAGCCTCTGGGTAATGGCCGGGGCGGCCATTGCCGTGGGGCTGGGGTTGAAACGGCTTCTTCTCTTCTACCCAGACCGGCCCGAGGCACGCCGCGCGGCCACCAAGTTCGCGCTTGTCTGGCATGGCGGCGACACGGCACTCGTGCTGGCCACGATCCTGCTGACCCTGACGTTCGGAACGGCGAACCTGGCTACACTTTCCGCCATGGTCGCACAAGAGGGCCCCGGTGTGGCGGGCCAGCTGGCCATCGCCCTGATCGTGATGGCCGGCCTGCTCAAGACCGCGGCCTTTCCCCTGCACGGCTGGCTTACCGAGGTGATGGAAGCGCCGACCCCGGTGTCGGCCCTTCTGCACGCGGGGATCATAAACGCGGGCGGCGTGCTGCTGGTGACGAGCGCTGGCCTGATCCAGCACAGCCCGGGAGCGATGGCGGCGCTGGTCATGACGGGCGGGTTCACGGCGCTTTTCGGCGCGACGGTCATGTTGACTCAAAGCGCGATCAAGACCGGGCTGGCCTGGTCCACCGTTTCGCAGATGGGGTTCATGTTGCTGCAATGCGGGCTGGGGCTCTGGCCGCTGGCGGTGCTGCACATCCTGGCGCATTCCCTCTACAAGGCCCATGCCTTCCTGTCCTCGGGCGGGGCGGTGGCAACCGTCGCCTCTCTCCGGCGGCCCGGCCCCGTGGCGGTGCCCGGGCCGGGGGCGGTGATACGCGCCTTTGCACTGGCACTGGGGCTCTACGGGGTCATCGCGTTCGGCTTCACCGTGCTGTTGGGGCCAAAGTCCCCGCAGGCGCTGGCATTGGGGGCGATCCTGATCTTCGGGGTGGCCTATCTGGTGGCCCAGGGGCTGGCCGACATGGCGCCGGCGGCCCTGACCCGGCGCACGGCAGGCGCCTCCCTGGCCGCCGCGTTGGCCTATTTCACGTTCCAGGCGGGGGCCGAGGCGCTCTGGTCGCCGTTGCTGCCCGACGCCCCCCTACCCGGGGCACTGGGCTGGGCGCTGATCCTGCTGGCCCTGGCGTCCTTCGGCGCGGTGGCCCTGGCGCAGGCGCTCTTTCCGCTTTGGGCGCATCACCCGGCAACGGCGGGACTGCGGGTCCACCTGGCCAACGGGCTATACCTGAATGCACTGCTCGACCGCGCAATCGGCGGGCTCAAGCTGAACAAATCCGGCTGACAGAGGGGACTGATCCATGTTCATGAAACACGACGAGACGACCACGGCACAGCAATCCGAGATCCTGTCAGCCGTCGAGGCCGCCACATGTGCCCTGCCGCCGGCCTTTCCGCTGGCCGCAACCGTGGCGGTCAACCCCTTCCTGGGGCAGGCAGAGGAAGACCTTGCCACGGCCTCGGCCAGGCTGCACCGCGTCGCCGGGGCCGGGGCGACGCAGGCACCTGGCGCCTACGCCGATGCCATCGCGAAGGGGCGCATCACGGATGCCGACCTGTCACAGGCCCTGGCTGCGGCGACAAGCCCCCGGAAACCCGAGGACATAGACGCCCTCAAGGCCCTGGCCCAGGGTGCCCCGCCCGATGCTCCGGCCGGGCCCCTGCCGACCCTCGCCGACCTGGCCGCACGCGAGACGGGCACTGACTGGCCCGGACTCATCGACCGGACACTGGGCCTTTGGGCGGCGGGACATTTCGACCGGGGGCAGGCGCTCTGGTCACCGCGGCCGGGCCAGGAGGCCTTCGCGGCCTGGCGCGAGTGGGCCACCCATGACCTGACCCCCGAGATCGCGGGATTGCAGGGCTTCTGCGCACATGTCCTGGGCGCACCGGACACGGCCGACCGTGCCACGCTACGCGCCGCGCGGTCCCTTGGCCTGTCCGGCGCGGCCGCCGAGACCGTCTTTCACCGGCTCTTCATGGACATGGGCGGCTGGGCGCAGCACGCACGCTGGCTGCACTGGCAGGCCGGGCAGCGCGGCGAAACCGACACGACACCCGCCGCGCTTCTGGCGATCCGGCTGATCTGGGAAGAGGCCTTGCTTGCCCACCTGCCCGACCTGGCCGGCCGCTGGGCCGAAACCCTCGCCGCCCATGCCGAGCCGGTCGCGCCAGGGCAAACCGACGTGACGCTGGCCGTGCTGCAGGAGGCCGCCGAACGGGCACACCAGCGCCGTCTGGCCCAAGCTCTGGACGGCGGCACCGTTGCTGCGGCGACGCGCCCCACGCTTCAGGCGGCCTTCTGTATCGACGTCCGGTCCGAGGTTTTCCGGCGGGCGCTGGAAAGCCTTGACCCGGGAATCGAGACCATCGGTTTCGCCGGATTCTTCGGCCTGCCGCTGTCGCATCGCGCGCAAGGCTCCGACCTGGCCGAGGCGCATCTGCCGGTCCTTCTTAGCGCGGCAGTCGAAACAACCAGCGCTGCCGACCCGGAAACGGAACAGGCCGTCCGGATCGCCGCCAGGGCCAAGAGGGCCTGGGGCCGGTTCCGGCAGGCGGCTGTCTCGTCCTTCGCCTTCGTCGAGGCGGCCGGGCCGCTTTACGCGGGCAAACTGCTGGGCGCAGCCCTGGGTCGGCCGGACAGGGCTGCCGCCCCCGATCCGGCCCCGCAGGTGATCGGCGGTCTGAGCCCCGAGGCCAAGGCCGAGACCGCGGAAACCGTGCTGCGCGCCATGAGCCTGACCGAGGGACACGCCCCGATCGTGCTGCTGTTGGGACACGGGGCACAGGTCACCAACAACCCGCACGAAAGCGCCTATCACTGCGGCGCCTGCGGCGGCCAGACCGGCGAGATCTCGGCGCGGATGCTGGCGGCGCTGCTCAACGACCCGGATACGCGCGCCGGGCTGGCCGCGCGGGGGATGCCCCTGCCCGAGGACACGCTCTTCGTTGCCGGGCTGCACGACACCACGACCGACAGGGTGACGCTGCACGATCTGGACAGTGCGGCCGCCGACCTGGCCCCTGTCAAGGACTGGCTGGCGCAGGCGAGCCGGATCGCCCGGGCCGAGCGCGCCCCGACCCTGCCCGGCGCACAAGCTGACACCATTTCGCGGCGTGCCCTTGACTGGGCGGAAGTGCGTCCCGAATGGGGGTTGGCAGGATGCGCCGCCTTCATCGCGGCCCCGCGCGCAGCAACCGCGGGGCGCGACCTGGGCGGACGCGCCTTCCTGCACAGCTATGACTGGCGTGCCGATGAAGGGTTCTCGACGCTGGAGCTGATCCTGACCGCCCCGGTCGTGGTGGCCAGTTGGATCAGCCTGCAATACTACGGGTCCTCTGTCGCACCGGAGGTTTTCGGCGGCGGCAACAAGCTTATCCACAATGTCACCAGCGGCATCGGCGTCGTGCAGGGCAACGGCGGTCGCCTCCGCCCCGGCCTGCCCTGGCAGGCGGTGCATGACGGCGAGGCTCTGCGTCACGAGCCGCTACGCCTGTCTGTCCTGATCGAGGCCCCGCAAGACGCGATCACGGCGGTGCTGGAGGCCCATCCCGAGGTCAGGGCGCTTTTCGACAATCACTGGCTGCACCTGCTCGCGCTGGACGAGGGTCGCGTGGCCGCGCGCTACCGGCCGGGGCTGACCTGGCAAAGCGCCTAAGAATGAAAAAGGGCGCGCCCCGCGGGGCGCGCCCGGTCCGGACCATTGACGGATGGTTTCACCCGTCCGTGCGGATTGTCTCGTTCTTTGGGTCGTAGGGCGAATCCACCACCACCTCGGCATCCCAGAGCCGGTCCAGCATCCTGATCTTCAGCCGGTTGCCGGGTTCGGCCAGTTCGGGGCGGACATAGCCCATGCCGATGGACCTGCCGAAATGCACTGAATACCCGCCCGAAGTCAGGCGCCCGACCTTTTCGTCACCATCGTAAAGCGCCTCGACCCCCCAGGGGTCCGCGTCCTCGGGCCCATCGATCAGCAGCGTGCAACACTTGGTGCGCAGGCCGATCTCCTCCATCGCGATCTTGCCCTGGAAATCCTTGGACAGGTCCACGAAGCGCGGCAGGTCGGCTTCGAGCGGGGTGGCGTCGCGGCCAAGTTCGTGCCCGAAGGCGCGGTAGCTCTTCTCCTGGCGCAACCAGTTCTGCGCCCGTGCCCCGACCAGCTTCATGCCGTGCTTTTCGCCGGCCGCCTCAAGCAGGTCGAACAGGTAGTTCTGCATTTCGATGGGGTGATGCAATTCCCAGCCCAACTCGCCGGTATAGGCCACCCGGATCGCGTTGACCGGGCACATGCCCAGCTCGATCTGCCGCGCGCTCAGCCAGGGGAACCGCTTGTTCGACAGGGCTGTTCCGGGCTCGGCGTCCTTGATGACCTCGGCCAGGACATCGCGCGATTTCGGCCCGGCAATGGCGAAGACGCCGTATTGCGTGGTCACGTTTTCAACCGCGATGTATCCGAACTCCGATGCCTTGTCCGCGGCGCACTTGCGCAGGTAATCGCCGTCATAATCCGTCAGCGCACCCGACGAGACGAGGTAGTATTCATCCTGGGCCAGCCGCACGATGGTGTATTCCGTGCGCGTCGTTCCCTGCGGCGTCAGCGCGTAGGTCAGGTTGATGCGGCCCACCTTGGGCAGCTTGTTGCAAGTGAACCAGTCGAGGAAGGCTGTCGCGCCCGGCCCCTTGACCGTGTGCTTGGTGAAGGCGCTGGCATCGAGCAGCCCGACGCCCTCACGCACCGCCTTGGCCTCGTCCACGGCGTATTGCCACCAGCCGCCGCGGCGGAAGCTGCGCGCGTCATGGTCGAAGCCGTCGGGCGCCTCCAGCGGGCCGAAATAGTTGGGCCGCTCGAAGCCATTGACGCAGCCGAACTGCGCGCCGCGCGCCTTGAGCCGGTCATAGCTGGGCGCGGTGCGCAGCGGGCGGCACTTCTCACGCTCCTCGTCAGGGTGGTGCAGGATGTAGACATGTTCGTAGGCTTCTTCGCTCTTGCGGGCGCTGTATTCGGTCGTGATCCAGCCGCCGAACCGCTTGGGGTCGAGCGACGCCATGTCGATCTCGGCCTCGCCCTCGACCATCATCTGCGCCAGATAATAACCGGTCCCGCCCGCCGCCGTGATCCCGAAGGAAAAGCCCTCGGCCAGCCACATGTTGCGCAGACCCGGGGCCGGGCCGACCAGCGGGTTGCCGTCGGGCGTGTAGCAGATCGGGCCGTTGTAATCGTCCTTCAACCCCACCTCTTCTGTGGACGGAATCCGATGGATCATGGACATGTATTCCTCCTCGATCCGCTCCAGGTCCAGCGGGAAGAGGTCAGCGCGGAACGTGTCGGGCACCCCGTATTCGAAACAGGCCGGCGCGTTCAGCTCGTAGGGCCCCAGGATCCAGCCGCCGCGTTCCTCGCGCACATACCACTTGGCGTCAGCGTCGCGCAGAACCGGGTGCTCGGGGTTGTCCTTGCGCCAGGCCACCAGCGCCGGGTCCGCATCGGTGACGATGAACTGATGCTCGACCGGGATCGCGGCGCTCTTGATGCCCAGAAGTCGCGCGGTGCGCTGCGCGTGGTTGCCGCTGGCGGTGACAACATGCTCGGCCGAGATGACGATCTGCTCGTCGCTGGGCACGAGGTTGCCGCCCTTCTCGACCATCCTGGTGCAGGTCACGTCCCAATGGTCGCCCTTCCATTCGAACCCGTCGGCCTGCCACTTGCGCTCGATCGTCACGCCGCGCTGGCGCGCGCCCTTGGCCATGGCCATGGTCAGGTCGGCCGGGTTGATATAGCCGTCCTCGGGGTGGTAAATCGCGCCCTTCAGGTCCTCGGTGTTCACCAGCGGCCAGCTTTCCTTGATCTGCGCAGGTGTCATCCATTCATAATGAATACCCACCGTTTCGGCGGTCGAGGCATAGACCATGTATTCGTCCATGCGGTCCTGGGTGCGGGCCATGCGCAGGTTGCCCACGACAGAAAACCCGGCGTTCAGACCGGTCTCTTCCTCAAGGGTCTTGTAGAACCTGACCGAGTAGTCGTGGATATGGCTGACCGCGTAGGACATGTTGTAGAGCGGCAGAAGGCCGGCGGCGTGCCAGGTGCTGCCGCTGGTCAGTTCGTCCCGCTCCAGCAGCAGGATGTCATCCCAGCCCGCACGAGCCAGGTGATAGGCGACCGAGGTGCCGATGGCGCCGCCACCGATGACAAGCGCACGGACATTGGTTTTCATCTTCGCGACTCCACTAAGCGTTTTCGCCGCTACAATGCCGCAAATCCTGCGCAGCGCACGAAGTGCAGCCGACGCCACGCCGCCCAAAACCGACGCCCGCCTGCAGCCCCCGCTTTTTTGGGTCGAAGATTGCGCGACGGGGGCGGCGCCCACCGCACATGTCGCTCCGCTGATCGCGACGCGGCAGCGCGATCATCCTCCGCTGGTGAATTGAGAGCCTGCGGAGGCCCGGGATCGGGCTCCCGATCATCCCCGGTTACGGCGGTTGCCCGCCCGGCCCGGCCCGGTGTAAGCCTTCGGGGCACACAACGCCGCCGCCCGGGACAGCCCATGCAGATCTGCCGCACCGTTTTCGACCTCCGCGCCGCCGTGGCCCGGTTCCGCGCCAGCGGCGAGGGTGTCGGCCTGGTCACGACCATGGGCGCGCTGCACGACGGTCACATGGCCCTGGTAAGCGAAGCGCGGGCGGCGCATGACCGGGTCGTGGCAACGATCTTCGTGAATCCCACGCAATTCGGTGAGGCCGCCGACCTGGAAACCTATCCACGCACCGAAGCGCGGGACCTGGAACACCTCGAAGCGGCCGGGATCGACGCGGTCCTGATCCCCGAGATCGGCGAGATCTACCCCGAGGGCGACGAGACCGTGGTCGAGACGACGCGCCTGGCCAACATCCTCCACGGCGCCGTCCGGCCCGGCCATTTCCGCGGCGTGACCACCGTGGTCGCAAAACTGTTCAACATCTGCCAGCCGGATGCCGCCTATTTCGGGGAAAAGGACTACCAGCAATTGCACGTGATCAAGCGCATGGTGCGCGACTTGCACATGCCGCTGAAAATCCGTGGCGTCCCCACCGTGCGCGAACCCGACGGACTGGCCATGTCCAGCCGCAACAGCCGCCTGACAGAGGAAGACCGCGCCGCTGCGCCCATCCTGGCGCGCGCGCTCGATGCGGCGCAGTCCATGGGCGCGGCCACGGTCGAGGATCTTGCCCGGACCATCAGGGACACCATCGCCGGTGAGCCGCGCGCCACGCTGAAGGGCCTGGACATTGTCCGGCTGCCCGATTTCACGCCCGCCACCGGCCGCCTGTCCGCGCCGGTCGGCATCATGATATCCGCCGAATTCGGCAGCGGGGACAACCATGTCCTCTTGATCGACCAGAGGGAGGTCCACCCATGAGCGCCCAGACCGAAACCGTCCGGCGCACGACCGTGCCGCAGATCCGCGCCCGCAAGGGCGGTGAGCCGATCGTCTCGCTGACTTCCTACCATGCCCATACGGCCGCGCTGGTCGACAAACACGCCGATTTCATCCTGGTGGGCGACAGCCTCGGCATGGTGATGCACGGGATGGAAAGCACGTTGGGCGTGTCGCTGGACCTGATGATCATGCATGGCAAGGCCGTGGTGCGCGGAACCAAGCGGGCTCTGGTCGTGGTGGACATGCCCTTCGGCACCTACGAGGAAAGCCCCAACATGGCCTTCCGCAACGCCGCGAAGATCATGAAGGACACCCAGTGCCAAGCGATCAAACTGGAAGGCGGCGCACGCATGGCCGAGACCATCAGGTTCCTCGTGGACCGCGGCATTCCGGTGATGGCGCATGTCGGCCTGACCCCGCAATCGGTGAACACGATGGGCGGCTTCAAGGTGCAGGGCCGCGACGAGGACGCCTGGCGCGTGCATGTCGAAGACGCCAAGGCGGTCGCCGAGGCGGGCGCCTTTGCCGTTGTGGTCGAAGGCGTGGTCGAGGACCTGGCCAACCGCATCACCGAGGCCGTCGATATCCCCACCATCGGCATCGGCGCCTCGAAAAACTGCGACGGCCAGATCCTCGTGCTCGAGGACATGCTTGGCCTGAACCCCTGGACGCCGAGATTCGTCAAGGTCTACGGCCAACTTGGACCGATGATCGAAGAGGCGGTCAAAGCCTATGCCGACGACGTGAAATCCCGCGCCTTTCCGGGGCCCGACGAGGTCTATCGCTAACGCCGATCGCGGTGCGGACGGCTGAAAATTTTCCTCAAGTCCAGTTACTTGGCACCACCGGTCATGGTGCCCGGGCACATGCGGACAACGACTTCATGCGGTTTTCGACCCATCCCATGACCCGCTGAGCGGCGCTAAAGCATTGCCGGGACAACCTGGTCGGGCGGCCGGTGCCCATCGTCAAAGGTCTTGATGTTCAAAAGCACCTTCTCGCCCATCTCGATGCGGCCCTCGCGCGTGGCCGATCCCATGTGCGGCAGCAGCACCACGTTCTTGAGCTCGCGCAAGCGCGGATTGATCTGGTTGCCGTGTTCGAAAACATCCAGCCCCGCCCCGGCCAGTTCGCCCGCGCGCAGCATCCGTGTCAGGGCGTTCTCGTCGATGACCTCGCCGCGCGAGGTGTTCACGATCACCGCGTCCTCTTTCATCAGCTTGAGCCGCCGGGCGTTCATCAGGTGAAAGGTCGAGGGCGTGTGCGGACAGTTGACCGAGATCACGTCCATCCGCGCGACCATCTGGTCGAGGCTTTCCCAGTAAGTGGCGCCCAAGTCGTCCTCGGTTTCCGGGCGCAGGCGGCGGCGATTGTGATAATGCACCTGCATGCCAAAGGCCGCCGCACGGCGCGCAACCGCCTGGCCGATCCGGCCCATGCCCAGAATGCCCAGCCGCCGCCCCGCGATCCGTCCGCCCAGCATGGCGTTCGGCGCCCAGCCGCTCCATTCGCCCGACTGCATCCGCGCCAGTCCCTCGGGGATGCGGCGCGTCACGGCCAGCATGAGCGCCATGGTCATGTCGGCAGTGTCCTCGGTGGCCACGCCAGGCGTGTTGGAGACCAGGATGCCGCGCTGGCGGGCCGTGCCCACGTCGATATGATCCACCCCGGCGCCATAGTTGGCGATCAGTTTAAGCCGCTCTCCGGCCTGGCCCAGAAGCCCGGCGTTGATGGTGTCCGTCAGCGTCGGCACCAGCACGTCGCAATGCTGGAGCGATTGCGCCAGGTCCTCGGGGGTCATCGGACTGTCGTCATCGCGCAGCTGAACGTCGAAGAGCTCCTTCATGCGGGTCTCGACCACCTCGGGCAACCGTCGCGTGACGACAACACTCAGGCGTTTGCGTGGCATCCTGGGCCCTCCGTCGCTTTCCAGCCATCATCCTGTGTGGCAACCTGCCCGCATCGGCGCCGGGGCACAAGAACCCCGCGCGCAAGAGGCGCACATTGGCGGGTGGTTCCATGACAGTCTTGCGGCAGGTTCTGGCCTGTGTCTTCGTGCTCTGGGCAGGGTGCGTCCCGGCGCAGGACGCCGCAGGGCCAGCCGCCACGACATCCGAAACCCGCGGCCCGGTGACCAACCTGCCGCTGCCGCGTTTCGTTTCTCTCAAGGCGAACGAAGCCAATGTCCGGCGCGGACCCAGCCTGTCGCACCGGATCGACTGGGTCTTCAAGCGCCGCGACATGCCACTACAGGTGATTGCCGAATACGGACACTGGCGCCGCGTCACCGACCACGAGGGCATGGGCGGCTGGGTGCATTACTCGCTGTTGTCGGGCAATCGCACGGTGATCGTGCAACGTGACATGCTGCCGCTTCTGGCCCGCCCGGTCGAGGCTTCGCCGCAAACCGCCATCCTCGAACGTGGCGTCATCGCGGAGCTGGATGAATGCAGCCGCGACTGGTGCCGCCTCGTGGCGGGCGGGCACCGCGGCTGGGCGTCCAAGCCGGTGCTATGGGGCGTGTTTCCACACGAGATTCGCGAATAACGCACTTGCGATGGGTCTTCGGACGTTTCCTGCCACCTTTGACATTTGCCCGGCGCGCCCGGCCGCGAACAAGCGATTCAGGTCGCTGCGGAAATGCTGTAACTTCTGGTCCATGACGGTTTCTCATCACAGACTGAACCTTTCGGCCGGCATCGCCTCGGTCACGGTTGCCCTGGTGCTGGTGGGCGCCAAGTTCTGGGCTTTCGGGCAGACAGGCTCGCTGGCCGTGGCCGCCGCGCTGGCCGACAGCGCGCTGGACCTGATGATGTCGCTGGGCGGGCTGGCGGCCATCGCCTATGCGGCGAAACCGGCCGATGCGGACCACGCCTTTGGCCACAACGCGGCCGAAGACCTGGCCGCGCTGGCACAATCGCTGATCATCACCGCCTCGGCCGGGGTAATCGGCGGGGCGGCGATCCTCCGCCTCGTGGCCGGAAACAGTCCCATGCCCGCGCAGGAGAGCAAGGGAATCGCGGTGATGGTGGTCTCCATCCTCCTCACCGGGGCGCTGGTCTGGTGGCAGCGCCGGGTGGCGCGCCTGACCGGCAACAGGGTCGTGGCCGCCGACAGCCTGCATTACGTGGGCGACCTCGTACCAAATGTCGGCGCGCTGCTGGCGCTGGTCGCCTCGGCCCGGTTCGGGCTGGGCCAGGTTGACAGCATCGTCGCCCTTGGGGCCGCCGGTATGCTGATCATCGGCGCCGTGCGGATCGGGCGTGCCGCCTGGCATGCCCTGATGGACCGGCAGGCCGATCCGTCAACGCTGGCCGGGATCGAGCGGGTCGTCGCGGACTTTCCGGGCGTGCTGGGCTATCACGACCTCAAGACCCGGCAATCGGGCAGCCGTCTCTTCGTCAACCTGCACATCGAGCTGGACGGAACCCAGACGCTGGACGAGGCCCATTCCATCGGCGCCGCGCTGCGCCGGGCCATCCTGGCCGATTATCCACAGGCCGACGTGCTGATCCACAAGGACCCGCACGGCGTGACCCCGCATCCCAACGACCCCCAGAAGGAGGACCCATCGTGACCCCCGATATCCTGGAAGCCCGCCTGATCGCCCAGCGCAAGCTGCTGGCCCGGATCGTCGCCGCCCTGCAGGACCCGAGCGTGGACAGCTACCTTGCCGACCGGAACCACCTGGAACTGGGCGCCGAAGACCCCGGCGCGGTGCCCGACGAGGCCCTGGCCTTTGTCGGGGCCGTGGCCGATGAACTGCGCGAGATCGAGAAGCTGGCCGAGCGTCTACGCGGCCAACCCCCGGCCACGTAGAAGCGCCGCCGCGTCCGGAAGCCCGCCGCGAAACCGCGTGTAGAGCGTCGCTGCCTCCTCTGCGCCGCCCTGCGACAGGATATGCGCCTCCAGCGCCCTTGCCATTTCCGCATCGAAGGGTCCCCCGGCCTGCTGAAACGCCTCGAAGGCGTCAGCATCCATGACCTCGGACCACATGTAGCTGTAATAGCCCGAGGAATAGCCGTCGCCCGCAAAGACATGCGCGAAATGCGGTGTGGCGTGGCGCATCCGAATGGCAGCCGGCATCCCGATTTCTTCCAGCACCTCGGCCTGTTTCTGCATCGGGTCCGCCGGGGCCGGGCCGTCATGAAAGGCTAGGTCCACCAGCGCAGACCCCAGGTATTCCACCGTCTGGAAGCCGGCATCATGGGTGGTGGCCGCCAGCAGCCGGTCCAGAAGATCGCGCGGCATGGTCTCACCGGTTTCGGCGTGGGTGGCAAAGCGTTCCAGCACCTCGGGCACCTCCAGCCAGTGCTCGAAAAGCTGGCTGGGCAATTCCACGAAGTCCCGCGCCACCGAGGTGCCGCTGATCGAGGCATGGGTGACATCCGAAAGGATCTGATGCAGGGCATGGCCGAACTCATGAAACAGCGTCCGCGCATCATCATAGGACAGCAAAGCAGGCCTTTCCCAAGACGGTTTGGCAAAATTGCACACGTTCACCACATGGGGCCGAATGTCGCCCGCCAGCTTCTGCTGGCTGCGGATAGCACTGCACCAGGCCCCCGAGCGTTTCGAGCCGCGTGCGAAATAATCCCCGATGAAAACGGCCATGTGCTGCCCGTCGCGCGTGACCTCCCAGGCGCGCACATCCGGGTGATAGAGAGGGGCATCGATTTCACGGAAGTCCAGCCCGAAGAGGCGATGCGCGCAGTCGAAGGCCGCCTCGATCATCCGGTCAAGCTGCAGGTACGGCTTTATCTCTTCCTCGTTCAGGTCGTGCTCGGCGGCGCGGCGCCTCTCGCTGTAGAAGTGCCAGTCCCAGGGTTGCAGCGGCCCGTCGCTCCCGTCGGCGTGCAGCATGTCCTCCAGCACCTTCGCATCCGCCTCGGCGGCGCGTTTGGCCGGGGTCCAGACCTGCATCAACAGGTCGCGGACAGCCGCGGGCGTACGGGCCATCTCTGTTTCCAACTTGTAGGCGGCGAAAGTGTCATAGCCGAGCAGGGCCGCGCGGTCCTCGCGCAGGTGCAGCACCTCGGCGGCAATGGCGCGATTGTCCGTTTCGCCGCCCATGGCGCCGCGCGATGTCCAGGCCTCGTAGGCTGTTTTCCGCAGGGCCCGGTCGGGGCAGAACTGCAGGAAGGGCACGATCAGAGAGCGCGAGGTGGTCACCACCGGGCCACGGCCCCGTTCGACCCCCGCCGCGCGGGCGGCATCCTGCACGAAGCCGGGCAGGGCCTGCAAATCCTGTTCGGACAGGTCCATGCACCAGTCGCGCTCATCGGCCAGCAGATTCTGCGTGAATTGCGTGCCCAGTTCGGCCAGCCGCTGCTTGATCACTTTGAGTCGCTCGGCCTCGGCCCCCTGCAACTGCGCCCCCGCCCGCACGAAACCACGTCTGGTCACCATCAGCACCCGGGCCTGTTCATCGGTCAGGTCCAAGGCATCGCGATCCTGCCAGAGCGTCTCGATCCGCGCCAAAAGCGCCGCGTTCGAGGTGACCTCGGAGCCATAGGCGGCCAGTTTCGGGGAAAACTCACGCATCAGTGCCTGGCGCGCATCGTTGCTGTCCGCCCCGGCCTGCGCGAAAAAGGCGCCCAGCACACGACCCAGTGTTTCATCGGCCAGTTCGAGCGCCTCGATCGTGTTGGCGAAGGTCGGCGGATCGGGGTTGTCCGCGATCGCGGCGACATTGGTCCGCGCCGCGTCCAGCGCGGCCTCGACCGCCGGGGCGTAGTCGGCATCGGTGACCCGGTCATAGGGTGGCAGGCCGAAAGGCGTGTCCCAGTCGGAAAGCAAGGGATTGGTCATGTCATCTATCCTTTTCGGGCGGTCCCGCAAACAGGGCAATCGGCGCGCGGCTTCATCGCCAGCACGCGGGTTTCGGCGAATAGCGCGTCATGGATCATCATGCGCCCGCGCAGCCCCTCGCCCGCGCCGGTAATCGCCTTGATCGCCTCGACTGCCATCATGGACCCAACGATGCCCGGTAGCGGGCCCACGATCCCCGCCTCGGCACAACTGGGGACAAGCCCCGGTGCGGGACGTTCGGGGAAGATGCACTCATAGCAGGGCGTGCCATTGGCCGGGTCATAAAGGCTGATCTGCCCCTCCCACTGGGTCAGGGCGGCGGCCACCAGGGGGACGCCCTTTTGCGCACAAGTGCGGTTGACCAGGTAACGCGTGTCGAAATTGTCCGACCCGTCGAGAACCAGGTCGTAATCGTCGAACAGCTCGCCCGCGATGGCGTCCGTCAGGCGGCGCTGGTAGGGGCGCACGGTCACGAAGGGGTTGAGCGCGGCCATCGCCTCTGCCGCCGAATGCACCTTGGGCATGCCGATGCGGGCATCGGTATGGATCACCTGGCGTTGCAGGTTGGAATTGTCGACCAGGTCATCGTCGATCAGGCCGATGGTGCCGACCCCGGCGGCGGCCAGGTATTGCAACACGGGCGCGCCCAACCCCCCGGCCCCGATCACCAGCACGCGGGCCTCCTTGAGGGCCTTTTGCCCCGGCCCGCCGATCTCGCGCAGGATGATGTGGCGCGCATAGCGGTCCAGTTCGGTCTCGGTAAAACCACCAGAGACCGGCGCCGCCACGGCCTGCCGGCGCCGCGCGCGGGCCTTGACCCGGCGAAAGCCAAGACTATAGGCCCAGACCACGAGACCCAGCCCGATCAGCAACCCCCAAAGGCGCGGGTCACTGCCTGTCGCCTCGCGCAGGGGATGGCCATCGGGCAGGACCAGCTGCACCAGCAGCACCGCACCCAGCAGAACGCCGATCATCGTGAAACGCGCCGCGTAGGGCGCCTTCATCACCACACCGATCCCCCAGAGCGCCGCCGCCATGGCGAGGACTACCGTCATGCCGCCCCCGTCGAGCCAAAGCCCCCCTCGCCCCGGTCAGTCTCGTCCAGCGATCCGACCGCGAAACCAGCCTGCACCACCGGGGCTACGACCATCTGCGCAATGCGGTCGCCATGGGTCACCGTGTAGGCCGCCTCGCCGGTATTCTGCAGGATCACGCCCAATGGTCCGCGATAGTCGCTGTCGATGGTGCCCGGGCTGTTGGGCAGGGTGATCCCGTGCTTGAGCGCCAGCCCCGAGCGGGGCCGGACCTGCACCTCGTAGCCAACCGGAATCGCCAGGCGCAGCCCCGTGGGGACAAGCGCCCGGGCGCCGGGGGCCAGCTCCAGCCGCCCGCGATCGGCGAGATTGGCGCGCAGATCGGCCCCGGCGGCGCGCGCGCTGGCATAGTCCGGCAGGCCCAGCGCCTGGTCCGCGCCTTCGACCCATTCGAAACGGATGGTCACCATGCCCGCCCCTGCTCCTGGTTGCTTTCAGCAGATAGACCCGGTTGCAACGGTCTCAACCCAGAGCCTCGGCAATCTTTGCGGCCAGGCGCGCCGCCACGGCATTCTTGTCCATGCGCGGCCAGTCCTCCACCCCGTCGGCGGTGACAAGGTGCACCTTGTTCTCGGCCCCGCCCATGATGCCAGTGCCGGGGCTGACGTCATTGGCCAGCAACCAGTCACAACCCTTGCGGGCGCGCTTGGCCGTGGCGTGTTCGACGACCTTCTCGGTCTCGGCGGCGAAGCCCACCACGAGAGAGGGTCGCCCCCGATCGCGCTGGCTGACCGCGGCGAGGATATCCGGGTTCTCGGCGAATCCCAGCTCCGGCAGGCCGTTGGCACCCTTCTTGATCTTCTGGTGGCTGGCCTCGGTCACATGCCAATCGGCCACGGCCGCGGCGAAGATCGCCGCATCCGCCGGGTCCGCGGCCTCGACAGCCGCCAGCATCTGCCGGGCGGTCTCGACGGGGACGACATCGACGCCCGCCGGCGCGGGAACCACAGCCGGACCGGTGACGAATGTAACCTGCGCGCCCAGGTCGCGCAGCGCCGCGGCAATGGCCGTGCCCTGCGCGCCCGAGGACCGGTTGGCGATATAGCGCACCGGGTCGATGGGTTCATGGGTTGGCCCCGAGGTGACGAGCACGTGGCGGCCGGTCAGAGGCCCCTGCCCCAGGGCCGTCTCGATGGCCGAGACGATCTCCAGCGGCTCGGCCATGCGGCCCGGCCCGTATTCACCGCAGGCCATGTTCCCGTCCGTGGGGCCCGCGAACAGGATGCCGTCCGCGCGCAGGCGCTCGGCATTGCGCCGAGTCGCGGGATGGTCCCACATGCGCACGTTCATGGCCGGGGCGATCAGCACGCGCTTGTCCGTCGCCAGCAGCAGGGTCGAGGCCAGGTCATCGGCCAGCCCGCCGGCCATCTTGCCCATGAGGTCGGCAGTCGCCGGGGCGACCACCACCATGTCGGAGGCACGGCTCAGTTCTATGTGGCCCATCTCGGCCTCGGCCGTCAGATCGAAGAGGTCGCGATAGACCTGCTGCCCGGCCAGAGCCGAGAGACTGAGCGGCGTGACGAATTCCGCACCGGCCCCGGTCAGGACAGGCGTCACCGCGGCGCCGCGCTCACGCAGCCTGCGGACAAGGTCCAGCGCCTTGAAGGCGGCGATACCGCCCCCGACGATCAGCAGGATGGATTTGCCATTCAGCATGGCCCGGCCTTTCATGATGTCAGCCAGACCGTATCCCGCAAGCGCGGGCAGGGCAATGCGACCAGGGCCGCTACCGGAAGGCGGCGCAGGGGTCTTCTCGATCCACCGGTCGCGACGACACGACAAGATCGAAGCGCCCCGGCGGGGTCCCTTCTCCTTCCGCCTGGCCCAGCGCGAAGACCCGCAGCCCGGGCCGGGCGCGCTTCAGCATCGCAGGCACGCCCCGGTCCTTGCGGGCATGGCCGTTGCCGGTGATCACGACCACCGGCGGCCCGGCAGTGTCCAGCGCGGCAAGCGTTGCGCGGGCCAGTTCCGCGTCGCGCAGCCGCTGGACCGCGACCATGAGGGGAAGCATCTCCTCGGGCAGGGCATTGCAATGGGACTCGGCCTGAAGGGCCTGCCTCTGCGCCTGTTCGGCCTCCGGCAAGGGTGCGTCGAGACCGAAAAGCGCGGCGGGTCCGCTGAACACTTCGGACACGCCAAGCTGCATGGCCTCGCGTGCGCGGTTCCGCGGCACTCGCGCACCCCTGATCTCGGCGCCGGGGGCGGCGGCGAAAATCGGGTAGTACATGGAAAAATCCGGCAGGCCGGTGGCGCTGTCCCAACCCAGGGCCGTCTCCAGGTCCGTTTCCGCGGCGCCGGGGACATGCCGCGAAGCCTGCTCCGCGGTCAGGAATTCGAAAACCAGCGCGGCCGGGTCGATTGCGGCAACGATTCGGGCCTGCCGCGCGTGATGGTGCGGGTTGTCATGCGTTTCACCAAGAACGACCACCGCGGCTTCGGCACCCGCGATGGCTTCAAGCACAGGGTCAGCCGACGCCACCGGAGCCGCCACGACGGCCAGCGCGCAGAAAAGACCTTTCATGCCAAGAAGTTGAGCACTTCTCGAGACCGCCCCTCAAGAGACTTGCGCATCTTTCCGAAAGCCGCCGATTCCAGCTGGCGTATGCGCTCTTTCGACAGACCCAGCTCGTCGCCCAGGCTTTCCAGCGTGCGGGGGGCATCCCGCAGCTTGCGTTCCCGCACGATGAACTGCTCGCGGTCGTTGAGCGAGGACAGTGCGGTCAGCAGCCACTGGCGCAGGGTCTCGTTGTCGTGATCCGCCTCGACCGTTTCTGCCGCCTGCTCGCTGTCGTCCTCGAGCGCCTCGATCCACTCGCGGCCCTCGTCCTCGGTCGACTGGGTCGCGTTGAGCGAGAAATCCGACCCCGAAAGCCGCCCCTCCATCATCTCGACATCGTGAACGGGAACGCCAAGTTCCTTGGCCACTGCCGCGCGCAGATCATGGGCATCGATAGTCTCGCCTTGTGCGCTTGCTTCTCGTTCAAGACGCGCCTGGATGCGGCGCATGTTGAAGAACAGCGATTTCTGGCTGCTGGTGGAGCCCGTGCGCACCATGGACCAGTTGCGCATCACGTAGTCCTGAATGCTGGCCTTGATCCACCAGACGGCATAGGTCGAGAAGCGCACGCCGCGGTCCGGGTCGAACTTGTCGGCGGCCTTCATCAGGCCGAGCGACGCCTCCTGGATCAGGTCGTTCATCGGCGCACCGTAGCGGCGGAACTTGGACGCCATCGAGATCGCCAACCGCATGTAGGCGGTTATGAGGCGGTGCAGGGCCTCTTCGTCGCGCTGGTCGCGCCAGGCGTAGGCCAGTTTCAACTCGGTCTCAGCATCCAGAAGCTCGGCCTTCATGGCCGAGCGGGTCATGCTTTGGTCGTCGCCTGTGTCGAGTGCCATGGGAACCCCCTGTTTGCTTGCTATACTGGGCAGCTTTGAAAGAGTTACGCAAAGCCTGCGCGGCCGGATCACCTCTTGGGCGAGATTCCGCGCGCAGCGCGGCCGCCCCCAGGCCTGCCCGGAATTCGAGTGCCACCATTCACCCTTCGTTAACCACGGGGGTGATTAACGTTAACCGATCTTAACACCGGGGTCGGTTCATGGTTTCAGTCGCTTACACGGTCGCCTTCGAGGGCGTCGAGGCCCGCATGGTCGAGGTGCAATGCGCCGTCTCGCCCGGCCTGCCGGCCTTTTCCATCGTCGGCCTGCCGGACAAGGCCGTGTCAGAGGCCCGCGACCGGGTGCGCTCGGCGCTGTCGGCCATGTCGATCGCCCTGCCCTCCAAGCGGATCACCGTGAACCTGTCACCTGCCGATCTGCCCAAGGAAGGCAGCCATTTCGACCTGCCCATCGCGCTGGCGCTGCTGGCCGCGCTGGATGTGCTGCCCGATGACAAGGTGGCGGAAACCGTCGCGCTGGGCGAATTGTCTCTGGACGGCTCTCTGGTGCCGGTGATCGGGGCGCTTCCGGCGGCCATGGCGGCCGCCGAGGAAAGCCGCACACTGCTGTGTCCGGCCGCCTGCGGTGCCGAGGCCGCCTGGGTCGATGCGGCGACGGTGATCGGGGCGGCCTCTCTGGGCGAGGCGGCGCGACACTACACCGGTCAGACGACGCTCTTGCCCGCCGAGCCGGGCGAGGTCACGAGCGGTCCCGCCGGGCGCGACCTGTCCGACGTCAAGGGCCAGGAACGGGCCAAGCGCGCGCTGGAGATCGCTGCCGCCGGCCGCCACCACATGCTGATGATCGGCACACCGGGATCGGGCAAGTCCATGCTGGCGGCGCGTCTGTCGGGCATCCTGCCACCGCTGAGTGCCGTCGAGGCGCTGGAGACCTCGATGATCCATTCCCTGGCCGGGCTACTGGACGAGGGCGGCATTTCGCGCGCGCGCCCCTTTCGCGAACCGCACCATACCGCCTCGATGGCGGCCATTGTCGGAGGTGGCCGAGGCGCGAAACCGGGCGAGATCAGCCTGGCGCACAACGGCGTGCTTTTCATGGACGAGTTTCCCGAGTTTCCGCGCACGGTGCTGGAAACCCTGCGCCAGCCCATCGAGACGGGAGAGGTCATGGTCGCCCGCGCCAATGCCCATATCAAGTATCCCTGCCGCTTCATGCTGGTGGCCGCCGCCAACCCCTGCAAATGCGGCTACCTGTCCGACCCGGCCCGCGCCTGCGCCCGGGTGCCGCAATGTGGCGAGGACTATCTCGGCCGGATCAGCGGACCGCTGATGGACCGCTTCGACCTGCGCGTGGATGTCCCGCCGGTGGCCTTTTCCGATCTCGACCTGCCGGACCCAGCGGAAAGCTCGGCCCAGGTCGCCGGGCGGGTCTTGGCGGCACGTGGTATCCAGGCCGGGCGCTTCGACGGCAGCCCCACCCACGTGAACGCGGACCTTGAAGGCGGCGCGCTGGAAGAGGTCGCCACGCCCGATGAAGAGGGCAAGGAACTCTTGCTGAAGATTGCCGAGCGATTCGGCCTCTCGGCGCGGGGCTATCACCGGGTCATGCGGGTGGCGCGCACCATCGCGGATCTCGATGCTTCCACGATTGTGCGGCGCCCGCACGTGGCCGAGGCCGTGGGCTACCGGTTGGCCCTGTCCAGCGAGGTTTGAACGGCACGCGCGATCTGGTCGAGCGTGGCCTCCGTCTCGGGCAGTTGCCAGGCCGGGAAGAGGGGCCAGACGTGGGGCAGGTCGCTTTCCTCGATCAGGGTCGCGTCGACGCCCTGCCCGCGCAGGTGATTGGCCATGCGCCGGGCGTCGTCGCGCAGGATCTCGGTATCGCCCACCCAGAGGTGGACCGCTGACGCTCCGGTGAAATCCGCGAACAGCGGCGAGGCCCGGGGATCGGCCGGATCGGCCTCGCCCATGTAGGCGTCACGCGCTTCGGACATGCGCCCCGGCGGCAGCAGGACTTCGGAACGGGCGTTGGCCGTCATGCTGTCACCCGAAAGGGTGAGGTCGGTCCATGGCGACAGGACGAAAGTCATCAGCGGTTGCGGCAGTCCCTCGTTGCAGATCCACGCAAGCAGGGCCAGTGCCAGCCCGCCTCCCGCGCTGTCGCCGCCCAGGACCACCGGGCCCTTGGCGGCCATTTCGCGGTAGACCGCCAGCGCCGCCTCGGGCGCAGCGGGAAACGGATGCTCGGGGGCCAGCGGATAATCCGGCAACACGGCCCGCGCGTCACAGCGCGCCACGAGCCGCCCCATCAGACCCTTGTGGGTCTTCGGGCTGCCAAAGACATAGGCACCGCCATGCAGGTAAAGGATCGGCACCGCATCTGCCGGGCCGACTTCAAGCGCGGACAGGCCCGCGACAGAGGTCTGTTCGACGCGCGTGCCGCGTGGCGGGCGAAAGAAGAGCCGCGCCTGCATGTCGAACCGGTCGCGGATTTTCTTCGGGGGATGCGCGGGCATCCGCGCCAGCGCGGGCCGCTCGATGCGCCGCAGCAATGTATTGAGGATACGCGCTCGAAGGCTCACCGTTTCGCCTCGATCGCGTCCCAGATCAGCCCGGCCACGTTCGTGCCGTCGAACCGTTCCAGTTCCTGGATGCCGGTGGGCGAGGTCACGTTGATCTCGGTCAGCCAGTCGCCGATCACGTCAATGCCCACGAATATCTGCCCCTTCTCGCGCAGAAGCGGGCCGATGCGCGCACATATCTCGTAATCGCGTTCGGTCATCGCCACTTTCTCGGGACGGCCGCCGACGTGCATGTTCGATCTCGTCTCGCCCGCAGCCGGAACGCGGTTGATCGCGCCCACCGGCTCGCCATCGACCAGGATCACCCGCTTGTCGCCCTTGGCGACGGCAGGCAGGAATTTCTGGACGATCAGAGGTTCGCGGTTGATGCCCGAGAAAAGCTCATGCAGCGAGACGAGGTTGCGGTCGCTCTCCGGCAGGCGGAACACCCCGGCCCCGCCGTTGCCATAGAGCGGTTTCAGGATGATATCGCCATGGTGATCGCGGAACGCCTTGAGCGTTTGCAGGTCGCGGGCGATGGCGGTGGGCGGGGTCAGGTCGGGAAAATCCAGCACCAGCAGCTTTTCGGGATAGTTTCGCACCCAGAAAGGATCGTTGACCACAAGCGTATCCGGGTGGATGCGGTCGAGCAGGTGGGTGTTGGTGATATAGCTCATGTCGAAGGGCGGGTCTTGGCGCAGCCAGACCACGTCCATCTCTGCCAAGTCGACCTCGCGTTCATCGCCGAGCGTGAAATGATCGCCCTCGACCATGCGCAGCTCCAGGTCCCAGCCGCGGGCCATGATCCGGCCCTCCTGGTAGGACAGCCGGTCGGGCGTGTAGAAAAACAGGCTGTGACCGCGCGCCTGGGCCTCGAGCCCGATGCGGAAGGTGCTGTCGGCCTTGATGTCGACAGGACCGATCGGGTCCATCTGAAGGGCGACGGAAAAGGGCATGGAAACATCCGGATCAGTTGGCATTGTGTGCCATACATGGCCCATCGGCCCGGATTGGGCAACGGCAAGACCGGCGCAAGGCCTATGCGGTCAGGTCATGAAAGCGTTCTCGACCACCTTGACCCGGCCTGTGCCGTCCACCAACGCGACGTCGAAGCGCATGTCGGTTTCCGCCCCTGCCCCGGCGGCGTCCAGGTATTCGAGGGCGGCGGCCATGATGCGCCGCGCCTGGGCCGGGGCGATGCGCTCGGCAGCCCGTGCGTGGTCGCGGGCCTTCTTGACCTCGATGAAGATGGTCTGCGGACCGGAACGGGCGATCAGGTCGACCTCGCCCGAGGCCGACCTCCAGCGGCGCGCCAGCACGTCACAGCCCCGGCGTTCATAGTGCCGTTCGACGCAATGTTCGGCGGCGAGGCCCGAATGAAAGGCGGTCAGCCCGCGCATCATGTCCTGCGTCATGCATCGTCCTTCAGGGCCAGCGCCATCTGGTAGACCTCGCGCCGGGGGCGACCCATGGCCCCGGCAACGGCGGTGGCCGCATCCTTGACCCGCATGGTTTCCATCGCGTTAACAAGTGCTGCCCGCACGGCATCATCTCCCACCACCTCCTCGGTTCCGGGGGCGATCAGCACCACGCATTCACCCCTGACCGGGTGTTCGGCAAGACGACGGGCCAGATCCTCGGCCGGACCGGCAAGGCGTTCCTCGAATTTCTTGGTCAACTCGCGGCACACCACGACCTCGCGCCCCGCCCCGAGGGTTGCGGCAATATCCGCGACCAGCGCGGCAAGCCGCTTGGGCGATTCGTAGAGCACCACGGTCCCGTGTTGATCCCGAAGGTCCGACAGGGCTGCGCGCCGCGCGACCTGCGCATTGGGCAGGAACCCGGCGAAATGGAACCGGTCCGTGGGCAGGCCCGCCACTGCCAGCGCGGCCAGAAGGGCCGACGCCCCGGGCACAGCCCAAACGGACTGTCCCGCGACACGCACGGCACGCGCAAGCTGGAACCCCGGATCGGCAAGAAGCGGCGTGCCCGCTTCCGAGACATAGGCGACGGCCTGCCCGTCGGCGATCGCCCCGATCACCCTGTCCCGCGCGCCCGGCCCGGAATGGTCATGATAGGCCATCATGTGCCGCCCCCGTGTTTCAAGACCATGAATTTCCATCAGTTTACGCGCCGTTCGCGTATCCTCGGCCGCGATCAACCGGGCGCTTGCCAGCACATCGAGGGCGCGCAGCGTGATGTCGCGCGCGTTCCCGATGGGCGTGGAGACAAGGTAGAGGCCGGCGTCGAGGGGAATTTCAGGGTGATTCATGACTCGAAACTTCCGGCGTGGTCCGTATGATGCAAGCTCAATGTGCCAGACCCCGAGGGCCTGGCCAATCAGCGACCGCCTGCGCGGCGCCCAACGCAGAAGAGAGATCGCTCATGCTCGCTCGTACCATGCGCTTGCCCATCTTGCCACGTCACCTGGCCGCGCGGCTGATCGCTCTGTTGTCACTGGCCTGGCTGGCCGCCTGCGACGTGCCGCCCATGCAGACCGGCCCCGGAAGTGGGCAACGAATCGACCCCGGCGCGCCTGTTCAGGTCGCGCTGTTGCTGCCCGGCAGCAGCAACCCCGAAATGGCGCGCATCTCCTCCAGCCTCGAAAATGCCGCGCGCATGGCGGCTTCGGAACTCGACGGTGCGCGGATCGACCTGCGGGTCTATACCACCAACCGGGATCCGCAAACGGCGGCTGCCATGGCGAACCGGGCCGTCCGCGACGGTGCCGGGATCATCCTCGGCCCGCTGGACGCCCAGAGCGCGATTTCCGCGGGCAATGCCGTCGCCGGGGCGAACGTCAACGTGCTGGCCTTTTCCAATAACCCGGTGGTGACGGAAACCACGGGGTCAAACACCTTCATCCTGGGCCGCACCTTTGCAAACACCGCCCAGCGGCTGGTCAGTCACACGATGCGCGAAGGCATCACCCGCTACGCTGTCGTCCACCAGGATGACATAGCCGGTCAGGCCGGACGTGACGCCATCGCCCGCACCGTGCGGACCAGTGGCGGCACGGTCAGCACGATCCGATCCTATCCGTTCTCGCAGTCTGGCATCTTCGAGGCGGCACCGGCGATCACGGATGCCGTGCGCGGGTCGGGCGCGGGGGCAATCTTCGTGACCGATACCGTCCAGGGCGGTCTGTCCCTCATGGCAACCTCGATGGTGGACCGGGGCGTCGACCCGGTCCAGACCCCGTTCATCGGCCTGACGGACTGGAGCGTGACCGGCCAGGCCGCAACCTTGCCACCGCTTCAGAACGGCTATTTCGCGCGGCCGGATGCCAATCTCGCCCGGCAGTTCGAAACCCGGTACACCGCGGCCTACGGCAGCCCGCCGCATCGCCTGGCCTCGATCGCGCACGACGGGATCGCAGCAATCGGATCGCTGGTCGCCAGCGGCGACGCGGCTGCCCTGACCACGGCCAGCCTGACACGCCGATCGGGCTTCGTCGGCGCGACGGGCATTTTCCGGCTGAACCCCGACGGCACGAATGACCGCGCCCTGGCCGTGGCGCGCATCCAGAACAACCAGGTGGTGGTCGTTGACCCAGCTCCAAACCGTTTCGGCATCGGCGGCTCCTGAGGCCGCGATCCCCGGCGCCGCACCCGGCGACCTTGTACGCCCGGCCGCCGAGATCGTTGATCCCGCGGCCCTGCGCCGGCGCGTGCACGCCGCGGCAGCCGCAGCGGGTCCCGACGCCGTGGAGCGGCGCAAGTCCGTGGTCGAGGTGCTGCGCAGCGCCCAGGTCGGCGGCCGCGCGGCCATCGCCGAAGCGTTCCGCGCCAATCCCTTCGCCGCCCGGGCCACGACGCGGGCCTATGCCTGGCTGACCGATCAACTGGTTGGGGCCACCTTCGAGCTGGCCTGCACGGAGCTGCATCCCGCGCCGACGCCGACCGCACAGGAACGGCTTTGCCTTGTCGCCGTGGGCGGCTACGGGCGCGGAGAGATGGCGCCTCACTCGGACGTCGACCTGCTGTTTCTAGCGCCCTACAAGCTGACGCCGTGGGCCGAGGCGGTGATCGAGTCCATGCTCTACGTGCTCTGGGACCTGAAGATGAAGGTCGGCCACGCCAGCCGCACTGTCAAGGAGTGCCTGCGCCTGGCGCGCGAGGATTTCACCATCCGGACCTCGCTTGTCGAGCGCCGCTACATCGCCGGCGATGCCGACCTGTCAGAGCAGCTGTCCACGAAGCTGCAGGACGACCTCTTCGCCGACACCGTGCCCGAGTTCATCGAGGCCAAGCTGGAGGAACGCGACGCGCGCCACCGCAAACAGGGCGGCCAGCGCTACATGGTCGAACCCAACGTGAAAGAAGGCAAAGGCGGGCTGCGCGATCTGCAATCACTCTACTGGATCGGCAAGTACATCCACGGCGTCCATGACGCCTCGGACCTGGTGCACCACGGCGTCTTCAGCCAGGAGGAATACGACAGCTTCCGCGAGGCGCATGAATTCCTCTGGGCGGTCCGCTGCCATATCCACCTGCTGTCGGGACGGGCCACCGACCAGCTGACCTTCGACCTCCAGGTCGAGGTGGCCGCCGCCATGGGCTATCGCGATCGGGCCGGTCGGCGCGCGGTCGAGGTCTTCATGCAGGACTATTTCCGCCAGGCCACCGAGGTGGGCGAACTCACCCGCATCTTCCTGACCGCACAGGAGGCCGCGCACCTCAAGACCGAGCCGATGCTGCAACGGCTTCTCAAGCGCCGCCGGCGCGCCAAGGCGCCCTACGCGATCAAGCAGAACCGGCTGACCGTGGCTGACCCGGAGGCCTTTCTGGCCGACAAGCTGAACCTGCTGCGCATCTTCGAAGAGGCGCTGCGCACCGGCACCTTGCTGCACCCGGACGCGATGCGCCTGATCAAGGCCAACGTGGACCGCATCGACGACGGGATGCGCGCCGAACCCGAAGCCCGCCGCATCTTCATCGACCTGCTGCTCAAACACGGCAACCCCGAACGCGCCCTGCGCCGGATGAATGAAATCGGCCTCCTGGGGGCCTTCATTCCCGAGTTCGAGCCCATCGTCGCGATGATGCAATTCAACATGTATCACCACTACACCGTGGACGAACACACCATCCAGTGCATCAGCCACCTCGCCAAGATCGAGCGCGAGGAACTCGACGAGGAATTGCCAGTTTCCACCGACATCATCCGCGGCGGCATCAACCGGCGGGTGCTCTACGTGGCACTGCTGCTGCATGATATCGGCAAGGGCCGGGACGAGGATCATGCGGTCCTCGGCGCCCGGATCGCCCGCAAGGTGGCCCCGCGCCTGGGGCTGTCCAAGAAGGAAAGCGCAACGGTGGAATGGCTGGTGCGCTATCACCTGCTGATGTCCGACATGGCCCAGAAACGCGATATCGCGGACCCGCGTACGGTGCGCGATTTCGCGAAGGCGGTGAAAACGCAGGAACGCCTGGACCTGCTGTGTGTCCTGACGGTCTGTGACATTCGCGGCGTCGGCCCAGATACCTGGAACAACTGGAAGGCGGCGCTGCTGCGCGCCCTCTACCGCCAGACCCGGACGGCCTTGCAGGACGGCATGGAGGCGCTCAACCGAGAGGAACGCGGCTCCGAGGCACGCAAGAACCTGCGCGCCACACTCGGCAACTGGTCCGACAAGGCTATACGGCGCGAACTGGCCCGGCATTACCCGCCCTACTGGCAAGGTCTGCATGTCACGGCGCACGTTGATTTCGCCGAGCTTCTGCGCGACATCACGACCGACCAGATCCGCATCCGCCTGACCCCGGACGAGGACCGCGACGCCACGCGGGCCTGTTTCGCAATGGCCGATCACCCGGGTATCTTCAGCCGCATGTGCGGGGCGCTGTCGCTCGTCGGCGCAAACGTTGTGGACGCGCGCACCTTTACCACCAAGGATGGCTTTGCGACGGCGGCCTTCTGGATTCAGGACGCCGAGGGCCATCCCTACGATGAGGATCGCCTGCCGCGACTGCGCACGATGATCGAACGCACCCTTCAGGGCGAGGTCGTCCCCAGCGAGGCGCTGGCCGACCGCGACAAGATGAAAAAGCGCGAGAAGGCCTTCCGCGTGCCCACCTCGATCACCTTCGACAACGAAGGCTCCGAGATCTACACGATCATCGAGGTCGACACGCGCGACCGGCCCGGCCTGCTCTACGACCTCACGCGCACGCTGGCCGCGCAGAACGTCTATATCTCAAGCGCCGTGATCGCGACCTACGGCGAACAGGTCGTCGACGCCTTTTACGTCAAGGACATGTTCGGCCTGAAGTTCCACTCCGAACCCAAGCGGCGCGCCCTGGAAAAGAAGCTCCGCGAGGCCATCTCCAAGGGGTCGGAACGCGCGCGGTCATGACCGGCGCCCGGAATGCGGCCGTTCGATGTCACTACCGGGGCGACTCGTGGCAACGGTGCGTGAAAAAGACACCGGCGGCGCTTGCGCCGGCCAACCGGCGCGTGGGAAGCCACTGCCACCCTCTGCCTTTGAAGGATCGCGACCGTTGAAACCCATCCGCCTTGTCACAGGGTTCCTGACCGTCGGGGTCTGGACACTGCTGAGCCGCGTGCTGGGATTCGTGCGCGATATCCTGATCGCGGCATTCCTCGGGGCGGGGCCGGTGGCGGAGGCCTTCCTGATCGCCTTTGCCCTGCCCAACATGTTCCGGCGTTTCTTCGCCGAGGGTGCGTTCAACATGGCCTTCGTGCCGATGTTCTCGAAAAAGGTCGAGGGCGACGACGATGCCCTGGGCTTCGCCCGGGATGCCTTCGCCGGGCTGGCGACCGTTCTGATTGTCTTCAGCGCGCTGGCCATACTGGCGATGCCATGGCTGGTGGTTGCCATGGCCGGCGGTTTCATCGGGGACGCGCGGTTCGACCTGGCGGTGCTCTATGGCCGGATCGCCTTTCCCTATATCCTGTTCATCTCACTGGCGGCACTGCTCTCGGGCGTGCTCAACGCGGTCGGCCGTTTCGTGGCCGCCGCCGCCGCGCCGGTGCTGCTCAACATGCTTTTCATCGGGGCGATGACGCTGGCGGTGCGGATAGGCTGGGACGTGGGCGACGCGCTGATCTGGACGGTTCCGTTTGCCGGGATGGCGCAGCTGGCCCTGGTCTGGATCGCGGCCAGGCGGGCCGGCTACCAGCTGACCCCGCGCCGTCCGAGGTTGACACCGGAATTGAAGCGCCTCGCCGTGATCGCCGCCCCGGCCGCGCTGGCCGGTGGGGTCATGCAGGTGAACCTGCTGATCGGGCGGCAGGTGGCCAGCTTTTTCGACGGCGCGATTGCCTGGCTGTCCTACGCGGACCGGCTCTATCAACTCCCCTTGGGCGTGGTCGGCATCGCCGTGGGCGTGGTCCTGTTGCCCGACCTCTCGCGCCGATTGCGCGCCGATGACACCGAGGGCGGGGCCCATACCTTCAACCGCGCGGCCGAGTTTTCGCTGGCGCTGACCGTCCCGGCGGCGGTGGCGCTGATGGTGATCCCGGTGCCGCTGGTCAGCGTCCTGTTCGAACGCGGCGCCTTTGCGTCGGATGACACCGCCGCAACGGCACTGGCAGTCGCGGTCTACGGCCTGGGCCTGCCGGCTTTCGTCATGCAGAAAACCCTGCAACCGCTCTACTTTGCCCGCGAGGATACGCGGCGACCCTTCCACTATGCCGTGGTGTCCATGCTGGTGAATGCCGCGGTGGCCATCGGGCTGGCCCCGGTCATCGGCTATATCGCCGCGGCTTTCGGCACCACGCTGGCCGGCTGGGCCATGGTCTGGCTGCTGTGGCGCGGCAGCAGAAACATGGGCGATGCCGCGCTGCTGGATGCGCGGTTCAAGCGGCGGCTCTGGCGCATCGTGCTGGCCGCGCTTTTGATGGGCGGGCTGCTGTGGGGGGCGGTCCTGCTGGTGGGGCCATGGCTGGGCGTGCCCACCCTGCGCTACGCGGCGCTGGCCCTGATCGTCGGGATCGGCATCGCGGGCTATTTCGGGATCGGCCACCTGGTCGGCGCCTTCCGACTGGGCGAGTTCAAGGCGGCGATGCGGCGCGGCTAGCGCTGACGAACCCGCGCCAGGAACCTCTGCCAGCCGCCGGGCGCCACCAAGGGCGCCAGGACCAGCCCGGTGACAAAGCCCGACAGTTCCGCGATCCACCACGGCGTCGCCCCGAACAGCATGGACCAGACCAGCATCAGCCCCATCAGGATGCCGATCAAGGTGAAGGCGCGATATTGGTTCTCACCCAGCCGGCCCAGGGTCAGCCACATCATGTAGGTATAGGCCCCGATCAACCCGTAGATGCCCGGGTAGGCCCCGATCAGCCCCATGTTGCGCGGACTGAACAGCCCGTAGGCGAGCGCACCGAGAATGGCCGACCCGAAGAACAACAGCGCGAAAGGCCCCGGACGATAGGCATCGCCCACGAACTTGCCCAGCGCCAGCAGCAGCACGCAGGCCCAAAGCGTATGCGTGAAGGACCCGTGCAGGAATATATGGCTGACCGGCCGCATCAGCATGTCGAGCGACTTATTGCCTTGGACCAGCAACTGATCCAGGACGGCCGGGGCGAAGGCGTAGTCTTGCATCGCAGCCGCGCGCCAGCCGATGGCACCCGGCCCGCCGACGAAACCGGCCTCACCGGCCGAAAGGATCAGCTCTACCCCCGCCATGATCAGCACCAGCGCCAGGGGCACAGGGGGAATCGCGTTGAAAGGGCTCTGGTTGTCCACTGCTCGGCTGTCCTTCGGTTGACGGGACTTGCCCCCATGGGTAAGCGAGTGCGACCCGCATTTCCAGCCCCCCAGACAAGATGGCGACCACATCCATGACCGATGTCCAGTTCACCCCGCGCGTGTTTTCCGGGATCAAGCCCTCGGGCGGGCTGACCCTTGGCAATTACCTTGGCGCGATCAAGCGCTGGGTCGACATGCAGGACGAGGCGACCGAGAACATCTATTGCGCCGTGGACATGCACGCGGTCACGGTCTGGCAGGACCCTGCCGACCTGCGCCAGGGCACGCGCGAGATCGCCGCCGGGCTCCTGGCCGCGGGCATCGACCCGGCCCGCTCGATCCTGTTCAACCAGTCCCGGGTGCACCAGCACGCGGAACTGGCCTGGGTGTTCAACTGCGTCGCCCGCGTCGGCTGGATGAACCGCATGACCCAGTTCAAGGACAAGGCGGGCGCCAACTCGGAAAAGGCCTCGCTGGGGCTTTACGCCTATCCGTCGCTCATGGCGGCGGACATCCTGCTTTACCACGGAACCCATGTGCCCGTTGGCGAGGATCAGAAGCAGCACGTCGAACTGACCCGCGACATCGCCGCCAAGTTCAACCACGACTACGGTGTAGACTTCTTCCCCCTGACCCAGCCGGTGATCGAGGGGCCGGGCACCCGCGTCATGAACCTTCGCGACGGGTCCAGGAAAATGTCAAAATCCGGTGAAAGCGACATGGAGCGGATCAACATGCTCGATGACGCGGACACGATCGCCAAGAAGTTCAAGAAGGCCCGGACCGACCCCGCGCCACTGCCCGAAACCGTGGAGGGGCTGGTCGGGCGGCCCGAGGCCAAGAACCTCGTTGACATCTACGCGGGCCTGACCGAGCAGGGCACCGATGCGGTCCTCGCCGAATATGCCGGCGCGGGCTGGGGCAGCTTCAAACCGGCACTTGCGGAGCTCGCGGTGTCGAAGCTGGCGCCGATCTCGGACGAGATGAAGCGCCTTCTGAACGACCCTGCCGAGATCGACCGCACCCTTGGCCAAGGGGCCGACAAGGCCCGTGCCATCGCCGCACCGATCCTCGACCGCACATACGAGATCGTCGGCTTTCTCAGACCCTAGTCCGGATCCGGGTCGTCACGCTTCAGGGCCTGCCGTATCTCGGAGAGCTGTTCCCGGAACGCACTATCGTCACCGAAGTCGGGAAACCGGTGATACTGGCCATGCGGCGCCATCACCGGCTGGGAGTGCTTGATCGGGCACCAATAGGCCTCGGTCCGCGAGGCCACCTCCCGGACCCAGCCGATCACGCCATTGGCATAGCCGCAGTAGATGCAGTTCAGCTTTTGCAAGCCGTTGAGATAGGCCAGCCGGTGCCGGTCGATGACGATATGGTCGCGCCGCGGCACCTTGGGGATACCATAGACCGGGAAACAGACGGCCTGGTAGAAACTGACCATCAGGTCCAGCAGGACGAACGGCACGATTAGGATATAGATCGCGGGAGCCGTCACCACGACCAGGAAGCGCGTGCGGGACAGGAAGCTCGACAGCCGTTCCCGGGCCGCCCGGTGGCGGGCAATTACCTCGTCGTTGAACACGACGCGGCTACGTTCAAGGCGATACTGGAACCGCTGCCGCTTCTGCGCCAGCTCGGCCGCAAGCGCATCCTCGAGTTCGCGAATGCGGCGCGCAAGGTCTTCGTGGTCAGAGGGCATGTCCTGCTCCGTTCTGGGACCGGACCAGCAAAGCACGATCACGCGCCAGAGTCATTGCCCGAGCAGACGCGCACGTCCCCGGCCCTCGGACGCCGGACTGCCCCGATCGCGCAAGGATTGCAACCTGAGCGCTGCATGACGGGCGAATGTCCGGGTGACAACCTTGCGACGGGCCGCGGCCAGCGGTGCCTCAGGGCCCATGCGGATGATCTCGGCATCGTAGGCATCGGCGATGATCAACCCGGCCTCGTCCGGTAACAGGTCGGTCGGAAAATCGGCATCGACCGCCCAGAAGAACCGGTCGCACCATTCCAGGTAGCCCCGCCATTTCCTGTCAGACATGAAGTCGGCGCGCGAAGACTTGCATTCCACCACCCAGAGCTCGCCTGCCACGCCCAGCGCCATCACGTCGACACGCAGGCCACGGGTCGGCACCAGCTCTTCCAGGCAGGCAAAGCCATGGGCCTGCCGCAAGTGGCGACATACCCCGCGGGCAAGCACCTGGCCCGGTGTCATGGCATCGATCGAGGGCGCGTCAGACATTCAAAGAGAATGAACAATTCGTGAACACGATGCAAGCCCGACGCATTGCGGCAGGAATGTGGCGCCGTCGGCCCGGCGGACATCACAAGGTCACGGCACTGCCTCATTCCAGTCAGACGGCAGGGCGATCCGGGGTTATCCACTGATCGAAGGTCGCCATGTCCCTGCTTGCCCAGATCACGCCGCTCGACCTTGCCCTGACCCTTCTGGTGATGGGGGTGGTCGAGGCCGTGCTCTGTCGGTTTGCACCGGAGGAAATGGTCGGACCCCGGGGTTGGCTGCTGCGTCGCGACGTCGAGTGACCCCTTGCCGTCAGCCGCCTTGCGGCCTATGTCCTGTGACGGCGGGTTACTGCGCCTCGCGTTATACGGGTTCGTTCCAGTGACCTTACTCAAATCCGAGGGAGCTGGCTCTGTTCAGGCCCTGGTCTGATTACCTGGCACCCACCTGTTCACACAGGTCCTCGGGAATCGCACACCCACACGGTTGCCGTGGTGCCCGCCACCCTTGACCACCCTGACCGCACGATGCGGATCAGACCGAGCGCGACAATGCCGCGAACCCGATGCCGCTGGTCAGGAAGTTGAGCCCCAGAAGCAGGCCCAGCGCCCACATCGCCGTGCCCGGCAGACCCAGCACCAGCAGCAGAGACAGAACCAGCGAGGCCCCACCGGACAGGACCATCCAGACCCAGCCGGGCGCCTCGCGGTGGGTCAGCCCCATGCGCAATTCGATGACACCCTGGATGGCGAACAGCACGGCCATCAACACGGTCAGCCCCACCAAGCCGGTCAGAGGAAAGAAGGCAAGGTAAACCCCCAGCGCCAAGTGCAGGACCGCCACCAGCCCGGCCCAGAGGGCCGCGTTCCAGCGCCGCGCCTGGAAGGCTTGCCAGAGCATCGCAGCCCCCGCCAAAAGCACCGCCCAGCCGATCATCACCTTCGTCACGATGGAACCGATGACCGGAAAGACGATCATAAGAGCACCGATGGCGCAAAGGATGATGCCAAGCCAGAACACACGGTCGCGGTTCTCACGCAGCTGTTCGAGAAGGCCGTCTGGCATCCGATTGAGCGGGTCGATCATGTCGCCCTCGTCAAGATGTGATCGTTTTGGTCGGTCAGCCGCGCTGGTCTGCGCTGCGAACCGGGATCGGCTCGGCCAGCAGGACCGGGCTGCGCGTGCCGCCCTGGTCGTCGTCGTCATCGTCGGACATCGCCATGATGGAAATCCCGAACTGGACTCCGGCAAAGACGATGCCGTTGAAAACCCACATCATCAGCACGGCCACGATGCCCGCCGAAGACCCCGAGACCAGACCCCAGAGACCGACCACATCGAATGCCAGCAACAGGCCCACGAAAACCGCGGCCGCCCCGAAGCCGATGGCGCAACTCTTGATGTAGAGCTTGATAAGATCGGGCGTCTTATGCATTGGCATGACGGATCTCCTTTCGCCACTCAAGGTAACATCGACTGGCCGACTGTCCAGTGCCGCCCCCGGCACCGGCGACGATTTGCCATGCCCCCCGCGCCAACGGCTTGGCATTCCCCTGCACCCTGCCTAGTGTCACGCCATGCCGCGCAGTGCCCTTATCTTCTCCGACGACCAGGCCCAGGCCTGGGACGCGATCGCCGAGTCTCTGGGCGCCGCCGGCGTGGGCCTGCCGGAGGCCACGACCACCCCGCCAAAGGAGGGCGACGCGGGGCGTGTGCTGGCGGTTCTGGGCAAGGCTGGCAGCGGGAAGACCATGCTTCTGGCCAGCCTCTACGAGACACTGAAAGAGGCCGGCGTACGCGTGGTCTCGGGCGACTGGGAGGGCCGCCGCCGCAAGGACCAGCGCACACTGGCGATCCTTGCCCCTACCAACAAGGCGGCCAGCGTGCTGCGCAGCCGTGGCGTGCCCGCGACCACGATCCACCGCATTCTCTATACGCCGGTCTACGACCCGGAATATGAGAAAGTCGCCGAATGGCTGGCCGGCGAGGGCGACAAGCCCGAGATCGAGGGGCTGTCGGACACCGCGCTGGATCGCGCGTGGATTTCCTACCAGTCGCATAATTCCGTGCCTGCCGCGCTGGCCGCCGCCGGCCTGCGGGGATCGGATTTCATCACGGGCTGGAAGCGCCGCGACGATCCGCTGGATATCGGGTTCGTCGACGAAAGTTCGATGCTCGACGCCAAGCAACTGCAGGACCTGCAGGAGATCTTTCCGACGTTGATCCTCTTCGGTGATCCGGCTCAACTGCCCCCGGTAAAATCCGAAGGCGGCGGCATGGTTTTCGACGGGTTGCCGGAAAGCCGCAAGCTGACGTTGCACCGCATCCACCGCCAGGACGCGGACAACCCGATCCTGGACCTGGCCCATGCCCTGGCCGACCCGATGCTGGATTTCTACGGCTTCGAACGCATGGTCGAAGAAATCGCGGCGCGTGACGACCGCGTGGTCCTCGCCCAGCGGGTGGAATCCGATCTCATGGCCCGCTCGCCGGTGCTGGTCTGGCGCAACGCGACGCGCATAAGGCTGATCCATGCCTTCCGCGCGGCCCATGGCGCCCCCGAGGATGCGCTCCTGCCCGGCGAGCCGCTGATCTGCGACGGTATCGAACTGCCCATCAAGCATCGCAAAAAGCGGCTCGACCTGGAGGCGCGCGGGCTGATCAAGGGTGCTCAGGTGATCTACAAGGGGCCGGGACGCAAGCCGGGGTTCAGCCGTTTGCACGTCATGGGTGCCGAGGACCCCCAGGTCAGCGCCGCGTCGATCGTCAAGATCGAAAGCCAGGTCGCCGACGAGGAACCGTTCATCCCCTTTGCCGCGCGCATGGGGGCCACGTTCCTGCACGGGGCGGCAGTAACGATCCACAAGGCGCAAGGGTCTCAATGGGAGACGGTCCAGGTCTTTGCCCCCGACATCGAGGTGGCCAGCCGAATGGGCCGCGTCGAGGCCGGCCAGCCGCTGTGGAAGCGGCTGGCCTACGTTGCCATCACCCGGGCCGAGGAACGGCTGCTCTGGGTCGTGCGCAACCGCCTCGCACGGCCCTCGGTGCCGCTGACCGTCGCCGACCTTGAGGCGCCCGCGGCACCACTGGAACTGGACCCCGCACCCGAGTGACCGGGGCACGAGAAGGTGTCGCCCGGTCCTAGCGTTGCAGCAGGCGGAACCCGGTCGAGGCCCCCCATCCGGCCGCAACGGCAATTGCCAGGGCCATCAACCCGTAAAGCAGCGGCTGGTTTCGCGACAGCTCGTAGAGCCAGCGTTCCAGCCCAACCTTGTTGACCGCGATCTCGGTCTCGTAGACATCCACGATGCTCCCGTCCCGGGTCAAAAAGATGCGCGTGCGATAGGGGCCCTCGGTCAGGTTCGCGGGCAAGGTGACCTGGCCACGGAACAGCGTGTCCTCTTCCAGGTCCACGGAATTCTCAAGCACCTGGTAAAGCCCCGCCCGTTCGCGGATACGGATCAGCGCCCTGGTGAAGGCTTCGGAGTCCTTGACGTTCATCGGCGCACCGACCGAGCGGATCGCCCGCGGGATGGTGATGTCGTTGCGCAGATCCTCGACCGCGCTCAGGGCCTCGTCCAGCGGCGCCGAACTGAGCACCGCGTAAAAGGACGGCGCTGCGTCAACCTCGACCGCGTCGACGTTGGCCCAGATGCCCGCGACCCGTTCCTTGCGGCGCACGGTGACGGGTTCGGATGGACCGGCAAGGGCGATGATGACCTCCAGCTCCGTATCGGCTGGGATCGGTGCCTCGCGCTTGATGGCGCCAAAGATCAGGATGTTGGAGCCGTCGAAGGTGGCCGTGATCGCCACCTCGTCGCGCGACAGGCCCAGAACCACCTTTTCCGCACGCAGCGGTGTGGCCAGCACCAGCAAGAGCAGGACCCACCGCAGCATCACTCCCCCCCCGCAGTACCGAGCGAATAGAGCTCGGACGGCGTCAGCAGCAGGTCCAGCGCCAGCTTGCCACATACGAAAAGCACCAGGGCCGCGAGCAGGATGCGCAGTTGTTCCGCCTTCAGGCGCGTGCCGATCCGCGTGCCGAACTGGGCGCCGACCACGCCGCCCAGCAAGAGCAGCAGTGCCAGCACCACGTCGACCGTTTGGTTCGTGGCCGCGTGCAGCACCGTCGTGAAACCGGCGACGAAAATGATCTGGAACAGCGACGTGCCGATGACGACCTTGGTCGGCATGCCCAGCAGGTAGATCATTGCGGGAACCATGATAAAGCCCCCGCCTACCCCCATGACCGCGGCCAGCATGCCCACGGCGACCCCCACCAAGACCGGAGGGATCACAGAGATATAAAGGCCCGAGACCCGGAACTTGATCTTGATCGGCAGGGCATGGACCCAGGTGTGCTTTCGGCGCTGCGGCACTGCACCGCCGCCCTGCATCCGGCTGCGCTGGATCGCGCGCAGGCTTTCGACAAGCATCATGAAGCCGACGATACCGAGGAAAACGACGTAGCAGAGATTGACCAGAAGATCGACCTGGCCCATCTCCTTGAGGTAATTGAAAACTCCAACGCCCAGTGCCGACCCGGCAAGGCCGCCGACCAACAAGACGCCCCCCATCCGGAAGTCCACGTTCCGCCGCCGGATATGCGCCATCAGACCCGAAACCGAGGACGCCACAATCTGGTTGGCCGACGTCGCCACAGCCACGGCGGGCGGGATACCGACGATGAACAGAAGCGGCGTGATCAGGAACCCTCCGCCCACGCCGAACATGCCCGAAAGGACACCCACCATTCCGCCGAGCCCCAGAAGGAGAGCGGCGTTCACCGACACCTCGGCTATCGGAAGGTAGATCAACATATCCCAAATAGTCATGCCACAGGGGCAAGCGCAACTCAAAGGTCGGAAAAACCGGGCGTTACAGCGACCTCAGAAGCCCCCGCAGGACCTTTTCCAGCTTGGCCGCCCCCAATGGTGCCATGGCCTTGGTATGGTCATGGCTGATCGCCTCGTCGCTCATCCCGGCGGCCATGTTGGTGATAGTCGAGATCGCGGCACAGCGCAGGCCCAGAAACCGGCCCAGGATCACCTCGGGCACGGTGGACATGCCCACCGCATCGGCCCCCAGGGCGCGGATCGCGCGAATCTCGGCCGGGGTCTCGAAGGACGGGCCGGAATACCAGGCATAGACGCCGTCATGCAGGCTGATCCCCTCGGCCTTGGCCGCATCGTGCAGCGCGGCGCGGAAATCGGGATCATAGGCATCCATCATCGGCACGAAGCGAGCCTCGGTCGGCTCGCCGATCAGCGGGTTGAGTCCCGAGAAATTGATATGATCGGACAGGCACATGATCTCGCCCGTCGTCATGTCCGGGTCCAGTGACCCGGCGGCATTCGTGGCGATCATCGCCTCGGCGCCCAGTGCCGCGAGCACCTCCAGCGGCAGGCGCATGATGTCGCCCCGCCCTGTTTCGTAATAATGCGCGCGCCCGCCGAAGACGGCGACGCGCTGTCCTTCCAACTGACCGATCACCAATTGCGGGACGTGGCCCGACACGCCCGCCGGGGGAAAACCTTCCAGCTCGTCATAGGGGATCGAGACGCCGTCGACCGCGCCGGACAGATGCCCCAGCCCCGAGCCGAGGATCAGCCCCAGCCGCACCGGGGCGTCGCCTGTGACCTCACGGATGGTCGCGGCCAGGTCCTCAGCGTTCCTTGACATAGGGCTGTCCGATCGAGGCAGGTGGCATGGCCCGGCCAATGAAGCCGCCCAGGATGATGACCGTCAGGATGTAGGGCAGCGTCTGCGTGAACTGCACCGGGATGGTGAACAGGCCGAAGACGTCGATATTGGGGTAAAGGTTCGAAATGGCCTCCAGCAGGCCGAACAGAAGGCAGGCCCCCATGGCATGGATCGGCCGCCACTTGGCGAAGATCAGTGCGGCCAAGGCGATGTAACCCCGCCCGGCGGTCATCTCCTTGCCGAACCCGGCCGCCTGCGACGTGGACAGGTAGGCCCCGGCAATACCGCAGAGCAGCCCGGTGATCATCAGGGCCTTGAACCGCATCCCGATAACCGAGACCCCGGCCGTGTCCACTGACGACGGGTTCTCGCCCACAGCGCGCAGACGCAGACCGAACCGGGTCCGAAACAGCACCCACCAGACCAACGGAACCGCCAGGAAGGCCACGTAGACCAGCGGCTTGTGCCCCGAGATCAGCTCGGAATAGATGGGGCCCAGCAGCGGCACGTCGCTCAGGGCATCGGCAAACGGCAGGGTAATCTCGCTGAAGCGGGCGGACCCGGCCAGCACTGGCGTCTGTCCACCCTGCCTGTAGATCGCGTCGCCCACAACGACCGTAAGCCCCGAGGCGAAGAAATTCAGCGCGACGCCGGAAATGATCTGGTCCCCGCGATAGAGGATCGAGGCGACACCGTGGATCATGGCAAAGACCAGCGACGCAGCCATGCCCGCGGCCAGCCCGACCCAGACCGAGCCGGATTCGTAGGCGATGGCGGCGGCCACGAAGGCCGAGATCAGCATCTTGCCCTCCAGCCCGATGTCGACGATGCCCGAGCGTTCGGAAAACAGCCCGGCAAGGCAGGCCAGCAACAGGACGGTCGAAAGCCGCAGGGTGGAATCGAGCGTCAGCAGGAATTGCAGGAAATCCATCACGCGGCCCCCTTGTTGTGCAGGCGCAGGAAGATGCGTTCGATCGGATCACGCGTCATGTTCACCAGCGCCCCGGTGAAGATGATGATCAGCGCCTGGATCACCAGCACCATCTCGCGGCTGATCTCGGGCATTTCCCACATCAGTTCGAACCCGCCCTGGTTCAGCATCCCGAACAGGAAAGCCGCCAGGACGATGCCGAAGGGATGATTGCGCCCCATCAACGAAACAGCGATTCCCATGAACCCGGCCCCCTCGACGAAATCCTTGATCAACCGTTCCTGTTGGCCCATCACCGAGTTGATCGCCATCATCCCGGCCAGCGCCCCGGAAATCAGCATGGCGATGATCGTGACCCGGACCGAGGAGATCCCCGCGTAGAGCGTCGCACCCGGTGAATTGCCGAAGGCGCGGATCTCGTAGCCGATGCGCGAGCGCCAGATCAGCAGCCAGACCAGCACCGCGGCGGCGATGGCCAACAGGAAGCTGATGTTGGCCGGGGCGGACTTGTTGAAGGCGATGCCGAAGGGTTGCAGCATCTCGTGGAAGGTGGGCAAGCTCGCCCCGTCGCCGAAGCTGGGCGATTCCGGAACCTGCTGGCCCGGCTTCTTGAGCGCCCCGTTGAGCAGGTACCCGATGACCGCGGCCCCGATGAAGTTGAACATGATTGTCGTGATCACGATATGGCTGCCGCGTTTGGCTTGCAGGTAGGCCGGGATCGCCGCCCAACCGGCACCGAAGACGCTGGCCCCGATCACCGCCGCGGGAAGTGCCAGCGTCCAGTGCGGCCAATCCACGGCCAGCAGCACCAGCGCGGCGCCCAGTCCGCCGATCGCCGCCTGTCCCTCGCCGCCGATATTGAACAGCTTGGCGTTCATGGCCACGGCGAAGGCCAGCCCGGTGAAGATGAAATTGGTCGTGTAATAGAGCGTGTAGCCGATGCTGCTGGTGGACCCCAGCGCGCCCTTGACCATGAAATACATCATGTCGAAGGGATTCTGTCCGATTGCCAGCACCACCAGCCCCGCCACGATGAAGGCCAGCGCGATGTTGATCAGCGGCACCAGGACCACATCCGCCCAGCGGGGAAGTTCGGTCATTCTCAGCCCTCCTTGCGCGCCGCGCCGCCGGCCCCGGCCAACTGCGCCTCGACCTCGGCGACGGAATGCTCGCCGTCGGTATCGGTGATCCCGGCCATCAGCAGGCCGAGTTCCTTTTCATCCGTCTCGTCGGGCATCCGCTCGCCCATGATGCGACCATCGAACATGACGGCGATGCGATCCGACAGCCCCAGAATCTCGTCCAGTTCCACCGAGACCAGCAGGATCGCCTTGCCCTCGTCGCGCAGCTCGATGATGCGCTGGTGGATGAACTCGATAGCGCCGATATCGACGCCGCGGGTGGGCTGGCCGACCAGCAGCAGGTCCGGGTTGCGCTCGATCTCGCGCGCCAGCACCAGTTTCTGCTGGTTGCCGCCTGAAAAGCTCTTGGCGGCAAGGTCGGGATTGGGCGGCCGCACATCGAACCTGTCCATCTTGGCCTGCGTGTCCTCGCGAATCACCTTGTTGTCCATCAGCAGGCGATTCTTCTGGTAGGCCGGATCGTGGTGATAGCCGAAGGCCATGTTCTCCCAAGCCTGGAAATTCATGATCAGCCCCTCGTTCTGGCGATCCTCAGGGACATGGGAAATGCCGCGGGCGCGGCGGCTCTGGCCATCGGAATGGGCGCCGGTCAGGTCGATCGGGGCGCCGTTCACGAGGATCTCGCCGGTGGCTTTCTCGTAGCCGCCCAACACCTCGAGAAGTTCCGACTGGCCGTTCCCCGCGACCCCGGCCAGCCCCAGGATCTCGCCGCCGCGGATGTCGAAGCTGACGTCCTTGATACGGTGCACGCCCGCGCTGTCGGTGACGTTCAGGTGACGCACTTGGACGACGGTGTCGCGCGGCTTTGCCGGGGTCTTGTCCACCCGCAGCAGGACCTTGCGGCCGACCATGAGCTCGGCCAGCGCGGCCGGGTCGGTTTCCGACGTCTTGACCGTCGCGGTCATCTCGCCACGGCGCATGACACTGACGGTGTCGGTGATTTCCATGATCTCGCGCAGTTTGTGCGTGATCATTATGATCGTCTTTCCCTCGTCCTTGAGCCGGGCGAGGATCCGGAACAGTTGATCGGCCTCGGCCGGGGTCAGCACGCCGGTTGGCTCGTCGAGGATCAGGATGTCCGCCTGTCGGTAAAGCGCCTTGAGGATTTCCACCCGCTGCTGCATCCCCACGCCGATCTCCTCGATCAACGCATCGGGGTCCACGTTCAGCCCGTAGTCGCGGGCCAGGGTGGTCAGTTCGTCCCGCGCCTTGACCAGCGAGGGCGTCAGCATCTCGCCGTCCTCGGCCCCCAGGACAACATTTTCCAGCACGGTGAATACTTTGACCAGCTTGAAATGCTGAAAGACCATGCCGATTCCGGCGCGGATGGCGGCTTGGCTGTCGGGGATCTCGATCTTCTGGCCGTTGATGAATATCTCGCCGCTGTCGGCCTTGTAGAAGCCGTAGAGGATCGACATCAGCGTGGATTTGCCCGCGCCGTTTTCGCCGATGATGCCGTGGATCGTGCCAGGCATGACCCGGATCGAGATATCCTTGTTGGCCTGGACCGGGCCGAACGACTTGGAGACGCCCTTCAATTCGATGGCGGGTGCGGTCTCGGTCATGACACTCCTTCCCCCGGGGCGCTGCACTGGCCCTAGCGCGCGAGGCCGCGCCGATCTCTCAGCGCGGCCCCGGCGATCCTTGCCCGTGGCCGATGCTCAGAAGTTCAGAACCGGGCAGCTTTCATTGCTGTTGTAGTTGTGAACCTCGATCTCGCCCGCAGCGATCTTCGCAGCAGCCTCGTCGACGGCGGCCTGCATCTCTTCGCTGACCAGTTCGGCGTTATTCTCGTCCAGAGCGTAGCCCACGCCGCCGTTGTCCAGCGTCATGATCTTGATCTGGCCGGTCTCGATGTCCGCGCCGCCGGTCATGAAGCTCTGGTAGACGACGTTGTCGACACGCTTCATCATCGAGGTCAGGACTTGGCCGGGGTGCAGGTAATTCTGGTTGCTGTCGACGCCGATGGACAGGATGTCCTCGTCCGCGGCCGTTTGCAACACACCAACGCCGGTGCCGCCGGCGGCCGCATAGACCACGTCGGCGCCCTGGCTGATCTGGGCCAGGGTCAACTCGGAGCCCTTCACCGGGTCGTTCCAGGCAGCCGGGGTGGTGCCGGTCATATTGGCGATGACTTCGGTGTCCTCGTTCACGGCCTTCACGCCCTGGGCATAGCCACAGGCAAAGTTGCGGATCAGCGGGATGTCCATGCCGCCAATGAAGCCCACCGTATCGGTCTCGGAGGCCATGGCCGCCATCATGCCGACCAGGTAGGAGCCCTGCTCCTCGGCAAAGAGCACTGATTGCACGTTCTCGGCTTCAACCACGCCGTCAATGATCACGAAGCTGGTCTCGGGATACTCGGGCGCGATTTCCGACAGCGGGGTCGCCCAGGAAAAGCCGGCCATTACGATCGGGTTGTTGCCGTTCTCGGCAAAGCGGCGGATCGCCTGTTCGCGCTGAGCGTCCGAGGTGATCTCGAACTCGTTGTAGGATTCGCCGGTTTCCTCAGCCCAGCGCTGGGCGCCGTTGTGCGCGGATTCGTTGAAGGACTTGTCGAATTTCCCGCCGAGGTCGAAGATCAGGGCGGGATCGGCCAGGGCGGCGCCGGCGGACAAGGCCAGTGCGGCGCTCGCGCCAAGGAATTTCGTCATGAGGGTCATGTATTTCTCCCAGGTTTTCATTGTCCGGCACGGCCCCGTGGGCCAGCGCCGCAGTGAAGCGAGCCTTTCGCTGTCATGTGCAATTTAGGCAACGGGCACGGGCGGCGGTCAACCGGTTTTTGCACCGCAGCGGAACCGAAGGCCGGCCTGACGCCGGGTCAGAGGTGCTTTTCGAGCATCAGCGCATCCATGGCCGGCCCGGTTGGGCGGCGATAATACCCCCGGCGTTCTGCAAAAGGACGGTAGCCCAGCGCGGCATAGAGTCCGCGACCCGCGTCATTGTCGGCGGCCACCTCGAGGATGACGCGGCAGGCCCCCGCCTGCCGTGCGGCATTTTCGAAATCGTCCAGTCGTCCGCGGGCCAGGCCGCGGCGACGATGCGCGGGGTCTGTCAGCACGAGAAAGACCTCGGCCTCTCCGGCCACCACCTGCCCGATGACACACGCCCTCCCGTCGCCAAGCAAGAGCGCACCGGGGTGCGCCAAGAGCGCGGCAAACTCGGCCTCGGACCACGGCCGGGCATCCGGCATGGCCCGGGCCATCAAGGCCGCCAAGGCCACCGGTGTCATGACAGGATCACGGGGCCGGGATCGCGTGACGGGGCGGCGTCGGCGGGGCGCGCATAACAGGGTACCGGGCGGGGCAAGGCATCACCAGCAGCGAGACGCGCCGCCGCAATACGCCCCATGGCGGAAAGGACGGCAGGCCAGTCCGGGGCGGTTGCGGTTCCCGGCTCCAGCCGGACAGACGACGCCGACACCTCGAAGCTTTGCCGGTAGACCCGGTCGCGCGGGGCGGGAAGCGCCACTTCGACCGGCCGGGGTCGGCCATGGGCCAGGGCCTCAAGCGTGGTGACACCGATGGCCGGAACATCCAGCCCCAGCGCAAGCCCGCGCGCGGCGCTGACGGAAATCCGGATGCCGGTGAAGTTGCCGGGGCCCGTGCCCACGGCCAGGGCCGAAAGGTCGGACCAGCCCAGACCGGCGCCAGCCAGAACCTCTTCGAGCAACCCCATGAGCCGTTCGCCCTGGCCGCGCGCCATGTCCTCGATGTGCAGGGCGACAATGTCGTCAGCACACAGCAAAGCGGCGGCGCAATGCGCCGCCGATGTATCGAAGGCAAGGACTCTCGGGGCGGGCCTCATTGTCGATCCGGGCGTATGCTCAGGCCGCGACGGGCCGGACCTCGATCACCTCGGGGATGTAGTGGCGCAGCAGGTTCTCGATGCCCATCTTGAGCGTCAGCGTCGACGAGGGGCAGCCAGCGCAGGCCCCCTGCATGTGCAGGTAGACAATGCCGCGATCAAAACCATGAAAGGTGATGTCGCCACCGTCTTGAGCAACCGCAGGACGCACGCGTGTGTCCAGCAGATCCTTGATCTGGTCCACGATCTGACCGTCCTCGCCGTCGTGATCGGCATGGGCCGACGCCGCGCGTTCGCCCTCGATCACCGGGGCCCCGGACTGGTAGTGTTCCATTATGGCGCCGAGGATGGCGGGCTTCACATGGTCCCATTCCACGGCGTCCTGCTTGGTGACGGTCACGAAATCGGTGCCGAAGAACACACCGGTCACGCCCTCGACCGCGAAGATCCGGCGGGCCAGCGGGCTGCTTCCCGCAGCATCGGAACTGGGAAAATCCGCGGTACCGCTGTCCAGCACGGCTTGGCCGGGCAGGAATTTGAGGGTGGCGGGGTTCGGGGTGGATTCAGTCTGTATGAACATCGGGTCTAATCCTTATCGCGCAAGTCAGATATGCGACCACAGGCCGCCGAAGTCAAGACAATTTAGAACGGTTCCAATCTGCAAGTGGCGCCCTCGCCGTAAAAAGGGGCCAGTCCCACAGGACCGGCCCCGAAGACGTGCACCCGTAACGTGACGGGGCGAGCGCCTTACATTTCTTCGAGATCGATCTCGGTCATCGCGGCGGCCTCGCCATCGATCATGACCACGGCCATCACGTCACCGCGCGGCTGCTCGCTCAAGTCGACGCGAACGTTGGAGTTGGCGCCCGCCGCTAGCTGTTCGGTGGCCAGCAGATCGCCACGCTCGCCGGTGTGATAATCATAGACTTCCAGCACCGCAGCGCTGTCGGTGGTCACCGTCTCGATCATGAGCGTTGCGTCCTCGTCCATTTCGCCGGTGATGCCGAAATAGGTCTCGGCCGTTGCCATTCCGGCGGTGGTCAGAAGTGCGGCGGCAGAGGCATAGATCCATTTCTTGGCAAACATGTCTGTTTCCTTTCTGCCCGTTTCGGGCGGATTGGGTCCTTTCAAAAACCGCAACCGTTCGTTGCGGCTTGTCAGGGAGGTGGGGCGCCGCACCCGGGCGGAAAAGGGGGGCAGCGGTCACGAAGTCTTCATCCGGATTTGATCACGCAACCCATTGAAAAAACGTGCAGAATACAAATCGGAAGCGGGGAACCGGTCCAGCGAAGGCGCGTCGAGGTGGTCGTCGCGAATTCCGGGTTTCACGCCGCCTCACGTGACAGGTGGACAGCGGTCAAGTGATCGCTTCCAAGCGTTCCTTGGACATGTCACCGGGCACGATGGTGATGGGAATAGGCAGCGACCCAGCGTTCTTGGTCAGTTGCGTGACCAGCGGACCGGGGCCCTTCTTGTCGGTGCCCGCCCCGAGGACCAGCACGCCGATCTCCGGGTCTTCCTTGACCTGCGCCAGGATTTCGGAGACCGCCTCGCCTTCGCGGATGACAAGTTCGGGGTCGATGTCCTGCTTGTCACGCATCCACTTGGCGAAGACCTCGAAATGCACCTCGATGCGCTCACGGGCCTCGGCGCGCATGACCTCACCGACGCCGATCCAGTGATTGAATTCGTCCGGCGGGATGATCGACAGGATCTGGACCCCACCCCCCGAACGGGCCGCCCGCATGGCGGCAAAGCGCATGGCGTTGAGGCATTCGCGGCTGTCATCCAGGATCACAAGGAACTTGCGCATCGGTACCCTCCCGTTTCGAGATGAGACATTGGCCCAAGGTGCGTCGTCGCGCAATGGTCAAGGCAAAGGTCGCTGCCTGGGTCGCAGAAGTCGCCGCAAGTAGCGCCAGAGTCGATTCCCCAATTGCTGCCCAATGAAGCCGGCCACCTGTGCAGCTAGCAGACCAAGGGCAGCGGCGGCGCTGATCGCGAGATCGCCCAGGCGCACGGCGGCACTGAACACGCGTCGTTTTCCCAAAACTTCGAGCCGTGAACGGGTGGCTGGTCCTGCAGCATCGGAAACCCTTGCAAGGCGCGCGGCATCTCTTGGTCCATCCACGAACTTCATGAGGGCAATGGCATCGGCAGCAGACGTATTCCGGGCGACACCTGACAAGGACCCACCAATGACGGAAAGCTCGTCCAATTTGGCGGTATCGACCATCGCTTCCGGGCCAATACGCAGGCGCACCAGATCGCCCATCCGGTCCCATTTGACCGCACCCTGGACAAGAGCGGCAAGACGGCGGACCAGAGCGGGCGTCAACGTGCCGACCCTTCGCGCGGCGCGCACAAAGGTGGTCGCGATCTTGACCGTGTAGCTCGAGCCGCCGGTTCCCATGGTGGCCGTTGTCGCCCCAAGACCAACGACAGCCAACCCAAGGTCAAGACGATCTACGCTTTCACCTTCAAGATATGTGAACCCGGCACGGCGCACAGCGTTCAGGTCACCCGCCGGGGTCATCTCGACGGTCACGCCGCAGAGGCCCATCTGGGTCAGACTCTCGCATGATCTCAGATCAATGGCACAGCGGACACATGACAACCCTCTTTCAATGGGACCTGACCTTTCCGCTTCGAAGGCCTCAATCCGGTCCAAGAGGTTCGGCGGCAGATCATGCCCAAACTCATGCGAGAGATCGAGGGTCAGACTAAGTCGATCCAGGTCTTCAGCTTGCAGTGCCGCCTCGGCTTCGGCTGCCAGCCAGGCCGGCGTCACCTCACGCTGCATCATGGCGTCGAGTCGCAGACGAAGCTGATCCGAGCTGCGTTCCAAAATGGGATCGGTGAAGGGCGAAAGCGTCAGAAGCCAAACCGCGGCAAGGCAGGTGAGGAAGAAGGGCGCCAGACGCAGGCAAAGCCACGCAACGCGCCTCATCACATGCTTGCGGCCCAGTCCCAGTACAGGTCGCGCGTGCGGCGAGTGACGGGGCCGACTTCGTATGAGGTATCGTCGAAAGCCGAGACCGGCGTCACCTTCTGCATGTTGCCGGACAGGAAAACCTCGTCGGCCTGCCGCGCGTCCTCGACGGTCAGCACCGTTTCATGAACGGTGACGCCGTCGGCACGCAGGTTCGCGATATGGCGGGCGCGCGTGATCCCGGCCAGAAATGTGCCGTTGGGGATGGGAGTGAAGACCTCGCCATCCTTCACCAGAAAGACGTTGGCGGTGGCGCTTTCGGCCAGGTTGCCCATGGCATCGGCCACAAGCGCATTCTGGAAGCCGCGGCTGCGCGCCTCGGCCAGCATCCGGGCATTGTTGGGATAAAGGCAGGCCGCCTTGGCGTTGACGACCGCGTCCTCCAGCACCGGGCGGCGAAAGCGTGTGGTCGTCACGCCGATTGCATGATCGGCGGGCGGCATGGGGACCTCTTCGAGACAGATGGCAAAGCCCGGCGCGCCCTCGCCCGGCACGATCGCGGCCATGCCGCAGGCCAGCCCCCAGTACATGGGACGGATGTAGACCGCGGCGCCCGGAGGATAGGCCGCGAGGCCCTCGCGGACGATTTCCACCATGTCACGCGTGGTCACGGTCGGGACGAGCATCAGCGCCTCGGCCGAGCGGTTGACCCGTGCGCAGTGCTTGTCGAGGTCGGGCGCCAGGCCATTCACGAACCGCGCCCCGTCAAAGACATTGGAGCCCAGCCAGGCGCCGTGATCGGCCCCCTTGATGACCGGGATATCGCCATCGTGCCAGGCCCCGTCGAAATAGGTACTGATATTGGTTCCGGTCGCCATCGGCTCCCCCGTCGTGGTGTCCGGGCGACGTTAGGCGGCGCCCTGCGGAAGGTCCAACGAAAATGCGCCCGGGCGGGGAACCCGGGCGCTCTCAGGGGGTGCCGGCACTGGCCAAACGAGGACGGCCAGATGCCCGCGGCCCTGTGATCACCGCGGGACAGGCGGATGACCAGGATGCTCAGGATGGGGTGAGTCGGATTCAGTTTTGTGAAGATTGGCCCGTCGCGGGCGACAAGCAGTCAGAATGCCTCGGGGCGCGCCGCGCGCGCCATGTGGTCGAGCACGGCATTGACGAACTTGGGCTCTTCCCCCTCGGGAAAGAAAGCACGCGCCACGTCCACGTACTCATTGATGACGACCCGGGGCGGCGCGTCGTCGCCCGTGAGTTCGGCCCCGGCGGCCCGGAACAGGGCGCGCAGGGTCGGGTCGATCCGCGCGATGGGCCACTTGGCGACCAGTGCCCGGTCGGTGGATTGGTCGATCCGGGCCTGGTGGTTGATGGCCCCGTCCAGGATCGCGCGAAAGAAGTCGAGGTCGCCCTCGGCCATCTCGACCCCTTCGTAAGTCGCGCCGAAGCGGTGCGCCTCGAATTCACGGGTGATTCCTTCGACGGTCTGACCGCTGCTTTCCATCTGGAACAGGGCCTGCACGGCATAGAGCCGTGCGGCGGACCGCATCCGGCGTTTCTGGTTGTTGGACAGGGTCATGTCAGCCCGCGCTGTTTTAATCCGTGGAACCTGCCGAAAGGACGTCTCTGGTGAAACCGACGCCCTTGTCGACGCGGCCCCACTTACGGGTAAGGGCGATCAGGTGCAAGGCCGCCCCGGCGGCACCGCCACCCTTGTTCTGATCAGAGGGGTCGGCACGCACCGCGGCCTGGTCATGGGTTTCCACCGTGAGGATACCGTTACCAATACAAAGCCCCTGAAGCCCCAGCAATTGAAGGGCACGGGAGCTGTCATTGCAAACCGTCTCGTAATGCGTGGTCTCGCCCCGGATCACGCAGCCCAGCGCCACGTAGCCATCGAAATCGCTCATCCGCCCGGCGATGCCCACGGCAGGCGCGATTTCCAGTGCGCCAGGGACCTCGACTGTTTCGTGGGTGCCGCCGGCCTTTTCGATCGCGGCCCGGGCGCCGGCCAGCAGGTTGTCGGCGATGTCCTTGTAATAGGGTGCGATGACGATCAGCAGCTTCGGCGCCTCGTCGAAGGTGGGAAGGTCGAGGACATGATGCGATGTGCCAGCCATCAGCCAAGCTCCGATATCTTGCGGGTTCCAACGATTTCCAGCCCATAGGCCTCCAGCCCGACGACCTTGGGCTTGGGCGAATTGGTCAGCAGGACGATATCCGACAATCCCAGAGAGGACAGGATCTGCGCGCCAAGCCCGTATTGGCGCAGCGTCTTGGGGCTGACCTCGTCGCCCGCATCCATCTTCATCGAGGTATCGCGCAAGAGCACGACCACGCCGCGCCCCTCTTCGGCGACTGCCCGCATGGCATCGCCGAATTCATCGGCACGTCCCTTGGGGCCGGTGCCGACCACGTCAAGCATGGGGTCCATCGCGTGCATCCGCACCAGGACCGGGCCACCGCCCGAGATATCCCCCTTGGTCAGCACGATGTGTTCGTCGCCGTGGGTCTCGTCGGTATAGACGCGCATCTGCCATTCCCCGCCGAACTCGCTCTCGATGGTCTCTTCCTTGCACACCTTGACGAGATTGTCGTTGCGGCGGCGATAGGCGATCAGGTCGGAAATGGTGCCGATCTTCAGGTTGTGCTTCTGGGCAAAGGCCACCAGGTCGGGCAACCGCGCCATGGAGCCGTCTTCGTTCATGATCTCGCAGATCACGCCGCTGTCGTTCAGCCCCGCCAGCCGGGCGATGTCCACGGCGGCCTCGGTATGGCCCGCGCGGACCAGCACCCCCCCGTCGCGGGCGCGCAGCGGAAAGACATGGCCTGGCGTGGCGATGTCCTGCGGCCCCTTGGAAGGGTCGATGGCCACGGCCACGGTTCGCGCCCGGTCGGCGGCGGAAATGCCGGTGGTCACGCCCTCGCGCGCCTCGATGGAAATGGTGAAAGCGGTTTCGTGGCGGCTGCTGTTGTTGGTCGACATCAACTCCAGCCCAAGCGAGTCGATCCGCTTGCCCGGCAGGGACAGGCAGATCAGCCCCCGCCCATTGGCGGCCATGAAGTTGATCGCATCCGGCGTTGCCATCTGGGCCGGAATTACCAGGTCGCCCTCGTTCTCGCGATCCTCGTGATCGACGAGAATGAACATCCGGCCATTGCGAGCGTCGTCGATAATCTCCCCGATCGGGGAAATGGCATCACCCCAGTCCTGTTCTACCGGGCCGGGGGCTTCGAAACTTTGCATCATGACAGCGGTCCTTTTAGGTGTCCGGATACCAAATAGCGGGTCGACGGCGGTTTTGGAAGGGCCGGATGGGACCTCCGCGCGCGATGGATGAAGAACCCCTGTCAGCATCGACGGGGTCACGCGAACGGTCCTCGCGGGTTCCTGCAAGGCCCGGTTGCAGGTCGGGGATATGGCCAGGCGGGTGCCGGATGCCGCCGTGCCTCCCCGGTAGCCGCCAACAAGCGCACGGCCGCCCGCGCTCCGCAGTACCGTTGGCCCGGTCAGCCCTCCAGCACATCCTCGAATGTGCGCAGCCCGGTCCTGGGGGCCTGCACCAGCACGGCCATGTTGCCGGGCTTGTGTTCATTGCGCAGCATTTTCATGTGCGCCGCGGGCAGGTCGCCCCAGGTGAAAACCTCGGACATGCAGGGATCGAGCCGGCGTTCCAGCATCAGCTTGTTGGCCGCGCTGGCCTGCTTGAGATGGGCGAAATGGCTGCCTTGCAGACGTTTCTGATGCGACCACATGTGGCGCACGTCGAATGAGCAGTTGTAGCCCGAGGTGCCCGCGCAGATCACCACCATGCCGCCCCGCTTGACCACGAAGGTCGAGACCGGAAAAGTCGCCTCTCCGGGGTGTTCGAAGACCATGTCCACGTTCACGCCCTTGCCTGTGATGTCCCATATCGCCTTGCCGAAGCGGCGCACCTCGGCGAACCAGGTCTTGTAGTCCTCGGTGCCGACTTCCGGCAGGCGACCCCAGCAATCGAAATCCTTGCGGTTGATGACGCCCTTGGCACCCAGGTCCATGACGAATTGGCGTTTGTCCTCCTCCGAGATCACCCCGATGGCATTGGCGCCCGCGGTGTTGATCAACTGGATCGCGAAAGACCCCAGCCCGCCAGAGGCCCCCCAGACCAACACGTTCTGGCCCGGCTTGAGGTCATGGGGTTCATGCCCGAAGAGCATCCGGTAGGCGGTGGCGAGCGTCAGCGTGTAGCAGGCGCTTTCCTCCCAGGTCAGGTGCCGGGGCCGCGGCATGAGCTGCTGCGCCTGCACGCAGGTGAATTGCCCGAAGGACCCGTCGGGCGTCTCGTAGCCCCAAATCCGCTGGCTGGGCGACAGCATCGGGTCGCCGCCGTTGCAATGTTCATCATCGCCGTCGTCCTGGTTGCAATGGATGACAACCTCGTCGCCCACCTTCCAGCGGGTGACCTTGTCACCGACGGCCCAGACGATCCCGGCCGCGTCCGAGCCGATGATCGCATAAGGCGCCTTGTGGCCGAGGAAGACACTCGCCGGCGTGCCCAGGCAGGCCCAGACGCCATTGTAGTTGACCCCCGCGGCCATGACCATGACCAGCACGTCATGACTGTCCAGTTCCGGCGTATCGACGACCTCGATTTCCAGCGCCTTGTCAGGGTCGCCGTGGCGTTCCTGCCGCAGGACCCAGGCATGCATCTTGGCCGGCACATGGCCCAGAGGCGGCATCTCGCCCATGGCGTAAAGGTCCTTCTCGGGGGCGTCGTAGCTGACAGGGGGCGGCTGATCGAGGGCCATGGAATTCTCCGTCGGCAAGGAATGCAGGTTTACGCCGCGCCGCGGAATCGGCGCGCTACCGGAGGAATAGCGAGGCGCGCGAAATATTGCAACTAATGTAGGTCGTATTTTGGAATTTTATGTCTGCTGCGCTGCGGCGATCATGAGCCTGACGCAGCAGGGCCCGGCTCTGCGGGAAAATGATGGGCAATCGAGCGGGCATAAAAGCCCAGAACATCGGCCTCGGGTTCGGTCATGATCAGGCGCCCGTCATGCCCCGAGGCGACCAGTTTGCGCCGGGTCAGGATCTCGATCCCGTCCGTGACCACCTGGTCCACAGTCCGGCGCGGCAAGACTGCCCCGGCCTCGTGCAGACCGGCCATCACCTCTTCGACATGGGCGCGCACCTCGGCCCGCGATCCAGCCCCGGCCAGGAGCGCATGGGCAACCAATGGCACAGGCAGAAGCGGTACGACCTCGGCAATGCGGTGCATCAGGGCCTCGCCCAGGGCCTGGACATCATGCGGATCGGCCATGTCGCGCAGCGACAACGGCGCGCCGAAACTGACCGTGGCCGTGCCGAACCTGCGGAACCGGCCAGTGATCCGCTGACCAAGGTGGCGCAGCAGCCGCAGCGCGGCAGGCAAGAGCGGCGGGCGGAACCGTCTGTTGCCCGCCTCTCCGGCGTCCAGAAGTATCTTGTCCTCCAGCACTCGATCGTAGTTCAGACCCACCGGGACGAAAACGATGTCCCGCCCCTGCGGATCGTAGGTCGAGGCGATGTAGGACAGGATGCCGAGGCGGGGCGGACCCAGCCCTCCGTTCAGGCTCAGACCGCCCTCGGGGAACACGGCCTGGGTCACGCCGCCCTTGGTAGCCAGTTGCACGTAACGCGCCAGGACCCGACGATAGAGATCGCCGCGCGACCGGCGGCGGATGAAATAGGCCCCCATCATCCGGATCAGCCCCGAAAGCGGCCAGACCCGCGCCCATTCCCCCACCGCGTAGGACAGGGCCGAGGTCTGGCTGACGAGATGGGTGACGAGCACGTAATCCATGTTGGAGCGGTGGTTCATCACGAAGACCACCGTCGCCTCGGGGTCTATCTGGTCATAGAGGTCACGGTCGAACCGCCCCACCCGCACGTGATACAATGATCGCGACAGCCATTCGGCCAATCGCGCGCCGAACGTGAAATAGAGCGTCGCGGAAAAGGACGGCACGATCTCGCGCGCGTAGCGACGGGCACGCTCGAAAGCCACGTTCTCGGGCACCTTGTTTCGGCGCGCATGATCGTTGATGGCCTCGGCCACCTGAGGATCGTAAACCAGGCGCTGGATCATGTCGTAACGCCGCGCCAGCTTGAAGGGCTCGATCGGCTTCTCGAGCCGTTCATTCAGCCGCGCCACGACCTTTTCCGCGCGCCGCCGAAAGAACCAGCGCACGGATGGAAACAGGAAATGCGACGCGAAGGTCACCGCCGCGAACAGGAGGATCAGAACGAAGAGCCAGAGCGGCAGGGTGACCATTTGGAACATGGTGGCCACGGTGGCAGGAAACCGGCAGGGGGTAAATGCAGCCATGCCGCAACGCAGCGAATTGACAGCGCCATAAAGTGTCCGGTAAACCCTGATACAACGTAAGAAAATTACTCATGCATTCACGAGGCCGCCCGATGTCGCATATGCCGCAAGACACACCCAAGGACGGCCCCTGGCTGTTCCGGACCTATGCCGGGCATTCCACAGCGGAGGCGTCCAACGCGCTATACCGCTCGAATCTTGAAAAGGGGCAGACGGGACTGTCGGTGGCCTTCGACCTGCCCACGCAGACGGGATATGACAGCGACCACCAACTTGCCCGCGGAGAGGTCGGCAAGGTCGGCGTGCCGATCTGTCACCTCGGCGACATGGCCAAGCTCTTCGATCAGATCCCGCTGGACCAGATGAACACCTCGATGACCATCAACGCGACGGCGCCTTGGCTTCTTGCGCTTTATATCGCTGTGGCCGAGGAGCAGGGCGCGGATGTCAGCCGGTTGCAGGGCACCGTCCAGAACGACCTGATCAAGGAATACCTCAGCCGCGGGACCTATATCTGCCCTCCCGAACCCAGCCTGCGCATGATCACCGATGTCGCCGCCTACACGCGCGAACACCTGCCCAGGTGGAACCCGATGAACGTCTGTTCCTACCACCTGCAAGAGGCCGGGGCGACACCGGAACAGGAATTGTCCTTTGCGCTGGCAACGGCCACTGCCGTGCTTGACGATCTGAAAGGCAAGGTCGGCGCAGAGGATTTTCCGGCAATGGTCGGACGTATCTCCTTTTTCGTGAATGCCGGTATCCGTTTTGTCACCGAAATGTGCAAGATGCGCGCCTTCGTCGAGTTGTGGGATGAAATCTGCCGCGAGCGATACGGCGTCGAGGACCCGAAATTCCGCCGTTTCCGCTATGGTGTGCAGGTCAATTCGCTGGGCCTGACCGAACAGCAGCCTGAAAACAATGTCTATCGCATCCTGATCGAGATGCTGGCCGTCACCCTGTCGAAAAAGGCCCGCGCCCGCGCCGTGCAGCTGCCGGCCTGGAACGAGGCGCTTGGCCTGCCCCGCCCCTGGGACCAGCAATGGTCCTTGCGGATGCAGCAGATCCTGGCCTTTGAAACCGACCTATTGGAATACGAGGACCTCTTCGAGGGCAACCCGGCGGTCGACGCCAAGGTTGCTGCGCTGAAGGATGGCGCCCGCGCCGAACTGGCCCAAATCGATTCCATGGGCGGGGCCGTGGGGGCCATCGACTACATGAAGTCCCGTCTGGTCGAATCGAACGCGGAACGCATCGCCGGGATCGAAGGGGGCGAGACCGTCGTTGTCGGTGTCAACAAGTACGAAGCCGGAGAGCCCTCGCCCCTGACAAGCGGCGAGGGCGCGATCATGACCGTCGACCCGGCTGTCGAGGCCGACCAGATCGCCCGGCTGAACAACTGGCGCGCGGCCCGCGACGCGGTCGTCGTCAAGCAGGCGCTGGCCGACCTGCGAGAGGCTGCCGTCACCGGCGCCAATATCATGCCGGCCTCGATCGCCTGCGCACGGGTCGGCGTGACCACCGGCGAATGGGCCGACGTGGTACGCGAGGCCTTCGGGCAATATCGCGGGCCCACTGGCGTGTCACCCAACCCCTCGAACCGGACCGAGGGCCTTGAGGAGTTGCGAGACATGGTCGACGCTGTGTCCGACAAGCTGGGCCGCCGGTTGAAGTTCATCATGGGCAAACCGGGGCTGGACGGCCATTCGAACGGTGCCGAACAGATCGCGGCGCGCGCCCGCGATTGCGGCATGGATATCACCTATGACGGCATCCGCCTGACACCTGACGAGATCATCGCGGCGGTAAAGCGCGACGATGCCCATGTCGTGGGGCTATCCATTCTGAGCGGATCACACGTGCCGCTGGTCGCGGATTTCATGGAAAAGCTCCGGGCCAACGGATTTGGCCATGTGCCTGTCGTGGCGGGCGGGATAATCCCAGAGGACGACGCGGAAAGACTGCGCTCGATGGGAATTGCGCGGGTCTACACACCCAAGGATTTCGAACTGAATACAATCATGCGCGATATCATCGAATTGGCAGATCCCGGGACGATCGCCGCGCAATAGCGCGGAATCTCGCCGTTTGTCCGGAAAAAGTGGCCTTTTGTCCAAAGCACCGTTAATATCGCTTCACGGTGCAGGAAATAGTGCTTATCTGGGTGAGGCAACAAACCGAAAATTCAGGATAGACTAATGTCAATCGACTTGAAGACCATGACCCGCAAGGAGTTGGAGAAACTCCGCAGTGACATCGATGAACAGATGACGCGGCTCAAGAAGCAGGACCTCCAGAAGGCGCGAGAAGCCGCCGAAGAGGCCGTTGCGACGCTGGGGTTCTCGCTGGAAGATGTCGTCGGAGGCTCTGGCGGACGGAAAAAGCGCAGCACGGCGCGATCCGCCGGAAAGCCGAAATACGCAAACCCGGACAACCCGTCCCAGACCTGGACGGGCAAGGGTCGCCAACCGAAATGGTACAAGGATGCCATCGCGGCCGGGAAATCGCCCGAAAGCATGGAAATCTGAAACACGGGGCCCTGCGGGGCCCCGTTGCAGTTTCACCCGCCGTCCGTTTTCGCGGACAATTCCTGCAGTGAATAACGTTTCGCGACCGGACCATTCAGGCCCTTGTAGAATTCTGGCGAAACCGGCAGGCAACCCACTCCGCAGACCAGGCGCGTCTCTTCCGCCGCCGCATCATTGAACCAGAGCCGCCCGCCCGGCGTTGCCACCCAGCCGTCGATTCCCCGAAAGATGTCGCCTTCCAGGTCGATATCCGAGGGAACCTCGTTGATATAGCCAAGGTCGAACGCGCCATGCGTGTGGTACGAGGCGACGACCCGCATCTCGTCCGCGCGCGGCCAGATCGGCAGGCAGGATGCCACAGTGCCCGGCACCGCCGGAGTCGCGACCAGCGACCCATCGGTGTCCCGCCCGATAAACCCGCAGTATTCACGTCGCTTGGCAATGGACCGAGGCTGGATCTCGGCCAGCACGGACTTGGCGTAATCAATCTCTTCCCAACTCGGGTCCGGCACATGCTGCGCCTGCGCCATCCCCACCATCCCCAGGGCCACGCCGATCGCGAAAGCTCTCATTGGCAAATGATCCGTCTGCAGCTACGGTCGCCAGCCTATCGCAAAAGACCTAGAGGGCAAACGATGACGATACATATCGGCGCGGACAAGGAGCAGGTCGCGGAAACGGTGTTGATGCCCGGCGACCCCTACCGCGCGAAATGGGCCGCCGAGACCTTTCTGACCGACGCGGTCCGCATCAACGAAACCCGCGGCATGCTGGGCTTCACGGGAACCTGGCACGGCCAGCGCGTGACGATCCAGGGCTCGGGGATGGGCATGCCTTCGATGTCTATCTATGCCAACGAACTGATCCGCGATTTCGAGGTCCAGACCCTGATCCGGGTGGGTTCCTGCGGGGGGATGCAGCCACATGTCAAGCTGCGCGACGTGATCCTGGCCATGACCGCATCCTCGATCGCGACACCCTCTTCCACCATCCTGCGCGAATTCAACTTCGCCCCCTGCGCCGATCACGGGCTACTGGCTGCCGCCGAACGGGCTGCGCGCGACCGGGCCATCGACACCCATGTCGGCGGCATCTATTCCTCTGACACATTCTATGACGAACGTCCCGACCTGAACGCGGAAATGCGCCGCCACGGCATCCTGGGCGTCGAGATGGAGGCGGCCGAACTCTACACACTCGCTGCCCGTCATGGCCGCCGGGCGTTGGCCGTCCTGACCGTCAGCGACCACCTGGACACCGGCGCGGCCCTTCCCGCCGAGGACCGCGAACGCAGCTTTTCCGACATGATCGAGATTGCCCTTCAGGCGGCCTTTGCCTAGGCCGCGTGGCTGCGGTCATAGCCGTTGACCGGCGGCGGTGACCAGCCCGCCAGAGCGCCCGGTTGGGGCTGGCGATGTTCCATGCGCAGGGGAAAGCAGGCCGCCAGGTCACTGGAATGCTCGGCCCCGCAATCGCCGCCGGGGCAGGCGCTCAGAACCGCCAGCAGGTCGATCTCGGCCAGAAATTCGATATGGTCTCCGGGCCGCACCGGGCTGGCCTTCATGAAATACTGCCCGGTATCGCGGGTGAACCCGGTGCACATGAAGACATTCAGCACGTCATGAACATGCCGCTCGGACTCGGCCGGCGTCAGGCCGCGTGCCTCGGCCAGGGCCCGCGTCAGATTCGAATGGCAACAATGGTGATATTGGCTACCGGACAGCAGATTGCCGGTGTAGGGATCACAGCGCGTGCCGATCACGTCATGGACGGATGCGCCGTACTGGTCGATGCCGTACCAAGCCAGCGTATCCCGCACCACGGTGGCCATTGGGCGCAGCGTCGGAAACGATGACCAAAGTCGATCGCCCGTCGTCACGTGGGTGCCATGGAGCGCCCGCGTCTTGCCCGAATAGAACCGCTCGGACAGGTCATGCGCGTTGAAGAGGTTCAGGTCCCCGACTTGAGGCCCCTCCACAGAGGTGATGCGAAGGAATGCCCCCGCGGGAACCTCGATCACCGCCGCATCGCGCGGCGGAACCGTGACCGCCCAGGCCACCTGCGCACCGCTGCTGGCCGCCTGGTAGCACGACATGTCCGGCACTGGCAGATCGTCGGTCGGGTAGCATATCACCGGGGCCACGGCCCGGCGCGCATCGGCATCTTCAGGTTCCATAGGCACAGGAAACACCAGCCTTTGGATAATGGCAATCACGGGCTTTCGCTCTGAAGACGCCCCGACCGCAGGGGCCTCTCACAACAGGACCGGCACCCCGGCAGGACATAGCCTTGCCAATTCCGGAATGACCGCGCGCTGCCCTGCCCGGCCGCGTCAAGCGGCAACAAGGCTCCCCGCCAGGCCCAGGGCGAAACCGGCAACGGCGCCCAGCGGCGGGCTCCAATGGCGCTCAAGCGGAACCTGGGGCGCCACGTCCTCGAAAATCAGGTAGATGATCCCGCCAGACGCAAAAAGCATGATCGCGCCCAGGATTGCCGTGTTGCTGGCCAGGACCGAAACACCGAGCCAGGCGGCGAGCGGTCCAAGGGGCACCACCAGCACGAAGAGCCAGAACAGAGACCGGCGCTTGCGGCGCGCGCCGCCCTCCATCTCGCGGAACGCGTTGAACCCCTCGGGCAGGTTCTGCACCATGATGAGACCGGCCATAAGGACGGCAACCCCCATCGCATCGCTCATCAAGGCGCCAAGCGCCATCGCCTCAGGGATGTAATCCAGAAGCATCGCCATGAACTGGGCGCCGTGCCCCCCACGCTTTTCCAGCGCACGATCGACCAGCCCGAACACGCCGCCCCCGGCGCAGAAGGCCAGCATGGCCATCACCGGGCTGACATATTGCACGCCTTCAGGCACCAGAACCAAGGCCACGGCCGCCAACAACGCGCCGCCGCCGAAAGCGATGATGGTGTGCCGGAATTCGTCGTTCAGCCAAGTGGGGAACAGGTACATCCTGCTGCCCAGCCATGCCCCGACAGGGATGGACAGCCCGGCAAACGCCGCCAGGGCCAGCGCGGGCAGCACGCCGTCCTGCACTGGCTCAGACCTGGCGCTCGACCATCAGTTTCTTGGTCTGGGCGATGGCCTTGGCCGGGTTCAGGCCCTTGGGGCAAGTCTTGGCACAGTTCATGATCGTGTGGCAGCGATAAAGCTTGAAAGGATCTTCCAGCTGGTCCAACCGTTCCCCCGTGGCCTCGTCGCGGCTGTCGATGATCCAGCGATAGGCGTGCAGGAGGGCCGCCGGCCCCAGGTAGCGATCGCCGTTCCACCAATAGGATGGACAGGCCGTCGAACAGCAGGCGCACATCACGCATTCATAAAGCCCGTCGAGTTTCTCGCGGTCCTCGATGGACTGCTTCCACTCTTTCGCCGGGCGGTTGGTCTTGGTTTCAAGCCAGGGCATTACGCTCGCGTGCTGGGCGTAGAAATGCGTCAGATCCGGGATCAGGTCCTTGACCACAGGCATGTGCGGCAGCGGGTAGATCTTGATATCGCCCTTGACCTCGTCGGCGCCATAGATACAGGCCAGCGTGTTGATACCGTCGATGTTCATCGCGCAGGATCCACAGATACCTTCGCGGCAGGACCGGCGGAAGGTCAATGTCGGGTCGATCTCGTTCTTGATCTTGATGAGAACGTCCAGAACCATCGGACCGCAATCATCCATGTCCACCCAATAGGTGTCCAGTCGCGGGTTCTGCCCGTCATCGGGGTTCCAGCGATAGACCTGCACCTTGCGCAGTTTGGTCGCGCCCTCGGGCTTGGGCCATGTCTTGCCGGTGGTCATCCGGCTGTTCTTGGGAAGGGTCAGCTGGACCATGTCGGTCTGGCTCCTTTCAGGTCGGTCAGGCGGTCAGGGCTTCGGTTGCGCATTTTATGGCCTCGGGCCGGGCCAGCACCGTGCTGGTGATGGCGTTGCGCGCGGCGTCATCCTCGGCGGCGACGATCCGGGCAAGTTCCTCGTCGGTGGCATGTTCCGCGACGCATTCCGCCAGCGGGCGGGCGATGCGATCGGTCACGACGATACCGCCGGACAACTCGGCGCCCACCATTGATGCCGAGACAAGGTCTGTCGCCGTCGGGTCGGCCATCATGCCCGGCATGTCGCACCCTGCCAGGGCGGCGGCGGCGACCAGGGAAAGAACCATCTTCTTCATCTTCAAACTCCTCTTGATATCAGCGCAGGCGTGGCGGACGGATCGGCGCCGCGCCGGTACGCGAATAGACGCATTGCCGGTAGACCTCGATGGGGTCGCGTCCGGCCAGGTAGTCGGAGGTCACTCCGATTTCAGCCCCGGCGAAGGGCCCGTCGCTGTTGCTGGCTCCGATCGTAACACGGCCCGTCGGGCCCTGCGCGGCCCGCGCCCTTTCCTCGCAGATTTCCGCCGCCCGTTCGGGGCTTATCGGCTGCGGGGCACAGGCCGCGAGGCCCAGCAGGACAGGCACGAGACGCAGCATCAGAAGGTCCGTTCCTTCGGCGCGATCTTCTTGAGGTTGATGCCGCCGTCCTTTTCCTTGGTCAACGGGGACTCGATCACCGGGCGATAGGACAGGTCCACATTTTCATCCGCGACCCGGGCGATGGTATGGACACGCCATTTCTTGTCATCCCGCGCGCCATGGTCCTCGTGCGCGTGGGCGCCCCGGCTTTCCGTTCGGGCCGCCGCACTGCAGACCGTTGCCAGCGCATTGGGCATAAGGTTGGTCAGTTCCAGGGTTTCCATCAGGTCGCTGTTCCAGACCAGGCTGCGGTCAGTGACCTTGATATCGGCCATCTTGCCGGCTACCGCGGTCATCTGTTCGACGCCGTTCTTGAGCGTGTCACTGGCCCGGAAAACAGCCGCGTCCCGCTGCATCGTCTGCTGCATCTCGAGGCGCAGTTCGGCGGTCGGCGTGGCCCCATCGGCGTGACGCAGCCCGTCGAAGCGGTCAAAGGCCTTGTCGATCGCGGCCTTGGCGGGTTCCGGCACGGCGCTGTCGCGATCCACCACGTCACCCGCGCGGATCGCCGCTGCGCGCCCGAAGACCACGAGGTCGATCAACGAGTTCGATCCCAGCCGGTTGGCCCCGTGGACCGAGGCGCACCCCGCCTCGCCCACGGCCATCAGGCCCGGGACAATGGCATTCGGGTCCTTGTCGGTCGGGTTGAGGACCTCGCCCCAATAGTTGGTCGGCACGCCACCCATGTTGTAGTGCACCGTTGGCAGCACCGGGATCGGCTCTTTCGTGACATCAACACCGGCAAATATCTTGGCGCTTTCCGAAATGCCCGGCAGACGCAGGTTCAGCGCCTCGGCGGGCAGGTGGTTGAGGTTGAGGTGGATATGGTCGCCCTTGGACCCCACCCCGCGCCCCTCGCGGATCTCCATGGTCATGCAGCGACTGACATAATCGCGCGGCGCCAGGTCCTTGTATTGGGGCGCGTAACGCTCCATGAACCGCTCGCCCTCGCTGTTGGTCAGGTAGCCGCCCTCGCCGCGCGCGCCCTCGGTGATCAGGCAGCCTGCGCCGTAAATGCCCGTGGGGTGGAACTGCACGAACTCCATGTCCTGGAGCGGCAGGCCCGCGCGGGCCACCATGCCACCCCCGTCGCCGGTACAGGTATGGGCGCTGGTGGCACTGAAGTAGGCGCGGCCATAGCCGCCGGTGGCCAGCACGACCATCTTGGCGGAAAAGACATGCATGGTGCCATCGTCCAGCTTCCAGCACAGCACACCCTCGCACTGGCCGTCCTCGGACATCAGCAGGTCGATGGCGAAATATTCGATGTAGAATTCGGCTTGCTGCTTGAGCGACTGTCCGTAGAGCGTGTGAAGGATGGCATGGCCGGTCCGGTCGGCGGCGGCGCAGGTGCGCTGCACCGGGGGGCCCTCGCCGAACTCGGTCGTGTGACCGCCGAAGGGGCGCTGGTAGATGTTGCCCTCTTCGGTGCGGCTGAAGGGCACACCGTAGTGCTCCAGCTCGTAGACCGCCTTCGGAGCTTCTTTGGCCAGGTATTCCATGGCGTCGGTATCGCCCAGCCAGTCGGACCCCTTCACCGTGTCATACATGTGCCACTGCCAGCTGTCGGGGCCCATGTTGCCAAGGCTTGCAGCGATACCCCCTTGCGCGGCCACGGTGTGAGACCGTGTCGGGAAAACCTTGGAAATGCAGGCGGTGCGCAGGCCCTGTTCGGCCATGCCCAGCGTGGCGCGAAGTCCGGCACCGCCGGCGCCCACCACGACCACGTCGTATTCGTGTGTTTCGTAATCGTATTCAGCCATGTTTCAGTCGTCCCGGATCTAAAGGGCAATGCGCACGATGGCGAAAACACCGATCGCGGCCGCCGCGTAGGAAAGGCAGGTCATGCCGATGATCAGCGCCTTGCCGGCCAGACCATGAACGTAGTCCTCGATCAGGGTCTGAACACCGCCCTTGAAGTGATAGAAGCCCACCAGCAGCGTCAGGATGCCGATGATCGCCGGGAAGGGGCGCCCGTAGTAGGCCAACGCCTCTTCGTAGCCCATGCCCAGCCCCCGTCCGAAGGTGAACACGAAAAGCGGCACGAGTCCGACAAGCGCCACCGAGGACACCATCATGTGCCAGTGATGTTGCGTTCCCGACTTGGCCGAGCCGAGACCCGTGGCGCGCTTGCGGTCTGTCATGAATCGCATCGGGTCCCCCTTACAGAACGACGGCTGTGAAAACGGTCAGCAGAACGGCGACGATCACCATGCCCTGCCCGAACATCTCGGAGCGTTCGACATCCAGCATGTGCCCGCTGTCCCAGATAAGGTGCCGCACGCCGCCCAGCAGGTGATACCAGATGCCGCCCACGCTGAGGAACATGACAAGATCGCCGAACCAGCTTGTCAGCACGCCATTGGCGATGCCGTAGGCTTCTGGGCCGCGGGCCAGCGCGGCCAGCCACCAGACCACCAGCAGCGCCGAGATCAACAGGGCGTTGCCCGTGATACGTACGAAGATCGAGGTCATCGAGGTCCATTGCGGGCGGTATATCTGCAGGTGAGGCGAAAGCGGGCGATTCCCGCGATTCACGTCGGCCATGTAAGGCTCCCTTCTGTCGTCGCGACCATCGTGCCCGTCATACGGTGACGGTATACAATCGCATATCAGGACTGTTCTAGCCATTCTGGCAGAAGAGTCACGCGCTTGCACAGGGGACAATAGGGGAATCTTGCCGCAGGGCAGAAATTTTTACCGATTTGTGATCACGCGCCCGAATGCTGTGATCACGAATGCCTTTCACTCGTCCCGTCTGGCTCACACCGGGACGAGGACCCAGTAGTCGAGATCGAGCAACACACCCGGAAGGTACTTGCCGTCCTCCCCATGGGTGTGGCCGACCTTTCCATCCCTCGTCGCCACCAGCCGCATGCGCAGCGCACCGACACCGGGGGCCGGGGTCCGGGCCTTGTCCAGCACCTCGGACCAGGCCTTGATCGTATCGCCGGCGAAACAGGGGTTGGCATGGGCGCCGCCGTTCAGTCCCACGATCATCTGCGCATTGGCCAGTCCGTTGAACGACAACGCGCGGGCCATGGAAATCACGTGGCCGCCGTAGACCAGCCGTCCCTCGGGGCGGAAGGTCAGGTCGAAATGCACCTTGGCCGTGTTCTGCCACAGGCGCGTTGCCATCATGTGCTCGGCCTCCTCGACGGTGACGCCGTCGACGTGGTCGATGCGCTCGCCGATGTCGTAGTCGGCCCAGCGGTGCGGCTCGCCGGCCAGTTCGAAATCGTAGCCGGTGAAATCCAGCCCCCGGGGGATCGCCAGATCCCCGGGCGCCAGCGCCCCGGCCAGTTCGGGAATCACGGGCGCGGGCGCGGGCGCCGCGGGGTTCCTTTTGCGCACCATGACCCAGCGCACGTAGGACAGAAGGGTCTCGGCGTGCTGGTTGCGGCCTGTCGTGCGCACCCAGACGACGCCGCTCTTGCCGTTGGAGTTCTGTTTGACCCCGATGACCTCGGAACTGGCGGTGATCGTGTCCCCGGGCCAGAGCGGCGTGATCCAGCGCCCCTCCGCATAGCCGAGGTTGGCCACGGCATTCAGCGAGACATCCGGCACCGTCTTGCCGAAGACCATGTGGAAGGTCACCAGATCGTCGAGCGGGCTGGACGGCAGCCCGCAGGCCTGCGCAAAGGGATCGGATGAATACAGTGCGTGCCGCGCCGGGTACAGAGCATGATAAAGCGCGCGCTCGCCCTCCTTCAGGGTGCGGGGCACGGCATGTCGGATCACCTCGCCCACGGCGTAGTCCTCGAAGAACCGGCCGGCACCCGTCTTGGTCACTGCTCGCCCAGCTTCATGTCGGGGGAATAGGCGCCGGGCACGTCCTTGGTCACCGCCTGACCGCAGCGCATCACCCCGTTGGCGCCGTCAAACGCGTATTGCGGGCCGCCATGCAGGCTCCAGCCGGCGGCCAGCGCAC